>JARGOW010000434.1 GCA_029212955.1 Planctomycetota bacterium
GGGAGGCTTGGGGCGGGGATGGAATGCTCGGGTGGGTGCTTTTGTTTGATTTTGGCCCGACGATTCGTGGCGAGATGCTGGCATTGGTGTGGGGGGGGAGGACGTTCGTGTGTTAGAATGGGTGCAGAACAGACAACTTAGCGGGGACCTCGCGTTGACACTCGGCCAAATTCGGTCGTCACGATCCGGTCGCCTCCTCTGAGCTTACTTGAGGAGTCACCATGACCGCAGAATCACATTCCGCGTCCACGCACCGGAACAGTTTCGAACGAGTCCGAGCAGACGAAGACGATCCCGACCACAAACGCGGAGCAACCGCAGTCGTGTATTGCGAAGCGAATTTCGCAGCCATAGATGGCAAGACAGCCAACGGCCTCGTACGCCATTCGCAGAAGTATGAGATCCTCTCGGTGATCGATAGCGAGAAGGTCGGACTCGATGCAGGCGCCGTACTCGACGGGGAAGCCAACGGCATCCCCATCTGCCGCGACTTGAACCACGCGTTGGCTCTTGCAGGTTCCTTACCCGACTATTTTATTTTTGGAATAGCGCCCATGAGTGGCATGTTGTCGAGCCACGAGCGTGGGATCATTCTGGCGGCCATCCGCTTGGGGATGAGTGTGGTGAACGGACTCCACGAGTTCTTGAGCGATGACCTCGAATTTGTGACGGCCAGTAAAGCTCGCAAGGTGCGGATCATCGATGTTCGCAAGCCTCGACCCAAAAAGGACCTGCGTGAGTTCAGTGGTCGCATCGCTGGGGTCAATTGTCCCGTCATTGCAATCCTCGGCACCGATTGCGCCATTGGCAAGCGCACGACGGCTACCGTTTTGGCCCGTGCTCTCAATGCCAGCGGCGTGAAAACCGTAATGGTCGGTACCGGTCAGACCGGTTTAATTCAAGGCGCCCGCTACGGTATTGCACTCGACGCCATTCCGTCACAGTTCTGTGCTGGTGAGCTAGAGTCGACCATTGTCGAGGCGTTCGAGGGCGAGCATCCCGATGTGATTATCGTTGAAGGGCAGGGCGCGTTGAGCCACCCCGCCTACTCGACTTCGGCCTTCATTCTCCGCGGCAGTTGCCCCGATGGAGTTGTGGTGCAGCATGCGCCGGGGCGGCCCCATCGCTGCGACTTTCCGGGGTTGGTAATGCCAACTCCAGCCAGCGAGATCGAACTGATCGAGCTGTTCGCAAAAACCAAGGTCATCGGTCTGACGATCAACCACGAGAACATGACCGATGTGGAGGTGGAAGCCGCAATCGCACTGTACGAGCACGATCTTGGCATTCCTGTCACCGATGCACTGACCCGTTCGCCCGAACGATTGGTGGAGATGGTCCTTGGGGCATTTCCGAAGCTTCGTGCGAAACTGGATTCGGCCGTGCAATGAGCGCACCGCGCCTAGAGATCGACCTCGACAAAATTCAGCACAATACCCGCACGCTCGTCGATCGATTGGCTTTTCGTGGTATAGCGGTGTCGGGCGTCACCAAAGCGAGCCTGGGCTCACCCGAGATCGCCCTCGCGCTGCTGCGCGGGGGGGTGCGGGGGCTGGCTGACTCCCGCATCGAGAACATCGAAGCCATGCGTCTTGCACGGGTGCCAGGGGCGATGACACTGATTCGCTCCCCGATGATCAGTCAAGTGGATCGGGTTGTGGCCCATGCGGATGTAAGCTTTAACACGGAGCTCGAGGTCCTCAGCAAGCTCTCATCTGCGGCCATTTCGGCGGGGAAAACCCATGGGGTCGTGCTGATGGTAGAGCTCGGAGATCTGCGAGAGGGCATCCTGCCAGGCGATGTCCACGACATGGTGGGAGAGGCGCTGCGTCATCCAGGCCTCACGTTAGAGGGGATCGGTACCAACCTTGCCTGCCGCAGCGGAGTGGTGCCCTCCTCCGAGAATATGGCTGAACTGTCCGGCCTGGCGGACTCCATCGAAGCGACGTTTGGGATCAAACTACGCGTCGTCTCCGGTGGCAATTCCGCCAACCTGTCTTGGGTGCTGGGTGCGGCAAGCGTGGGCCGGGTCAACGAGCTTCGCTTGGGTGAAGCGCTTCTACTCGGCCGGGAGCCGCTTACTCGCCAACCGATCGAGGGGTTGTACGCCGACGCCTTTACTCTATACGCAGAAGTGATTGAGGCTAAGCAAAAGCCATCGCTACCCTGGGGTGAGATAGCTCAATCCGCTTTCGGGGAGTTGCCCCCCGCAATAGATCGGGGCCCTGTTTGGCAGACGATTTTCGCCGTCGGGCGCCAGGACACCGACCCCGAAGGTCTGCAACCCCCGAAAGGAATGGAGGTCCTGGCAGCCAGCAGCGACCACCTTATTGTGGCCCAAGGCAGCAGCAGTCTGCCCGCGGGGGCAGAGGCCGCGTTTCAGGTCAACTACAGCGCTCTGGTTCGAGCCATGACCTCAAACTTCGTAGCGAAGGTTCTAGCAGCCCCAAGCATCCAGGCCAGATAGTCCACATCGGTTGGTTTGGGTAGGGAGCTGCGTTTCGTTTCCTCGGGAGCGTTCGAGCACCAGAACCAGTCAAACCGACGGACTCTTGGGATGGAGGTGCTTGAGTTGGGTTCCTGTTGATCCGTACCTTGGGGCCATGGCATTTGAATCTGCGAGGCACTGCACACTAACCCAAAGGAATTGGCGTCTACGATTCACGTGCGAGTGGGGCGGCAACCGTGAAAGCAGCGGTGTCAATTCGGGAGGTTCGCGACGGGGACTTGGTCTTCCGGGACTCCGGTGGATAGACCTTCCAAAGGGGCAGTTTCGAGGGAGTGGGGGTAAGGCGGGTTGGTCGCGAGGGCGAGCATGGCGTTGATTGTAGGGCATTGAGCGCAAAATGGGCCGGTCGGAAAAGTTGGTGGGTGACTGGCAAGGTGCGAAAGTGCAAGGATTTAAGAAGAGCGCAATAGACCGTTAGCCCGAGACCTTGGCGTGGTCTGGGCTCGGGTGCTTGCGGGGCGCGGTTGGCAGGTCGCGGAGACTTAATGTTGCGAGGCTAGGCGGTATCGCCGTAGGACTCCCACGGCAAGTCGGGCTCGGGCGGTGGGCGCGGGGGCTTGAGTGGCGTCACTTCGGTGGGGAGGCCGAAGTGCGCAAGTATGCGGCGGATAGGGAAGGGATCCGTGATGGCGGTGAGCAGTGTGCGTTGGCCGTGGCAGTTTGGGCAGGGCAGCACGTCCTCACCGAAAACGCGGGCAATGAGGTCGGGCCAGCGATAGCTGGAAGATCCGGTGTGGAGTTTGGTGGGTGGTTCAGGTGGATCTGCGGGAGTGGGGGACTCGTGGCAGTGAGCGTCCTCGGGGTCGACAGCAGAGGGCCGTGGCACGATGAGGTGACGCAGGGAGGCCGCGGGGGCGAAGACTCCGTGGTAGGTGAGTTGGTGCTCGCGCGGGTGCGGAATAATTGCAACGAGACGCTCGATGAAAGCGAGGGGGGAAAAGCGAAAGGCCTTAGTGCCATCGCGCCAGGGGGAGCGGAGTTTCCATAGGACTTGGTCGTCGTCGGTTAGGGAGAGGCGGCCTTGGGCTAGTGGGGGGCGGGCGATACACCGACAGAGTCTTTCGCGAAGGGCGCGGTCGTTTGTGGGGATGTGCGTGGCCGCGTGCAGGGAATAGCCTTGCTCGGTTTATGTTATAGGCGGGAGAGATTGCGGACCCGGAGTTGCAGCGGCGTGATCTGTTAGCCTCGGAATAGGCCTTCCGGAATCCGGACCGAGGGCGACTCGGGATTGGATCGAGGCGGCTTGCAGGAAAGGCAGCAGGGAGTCGTGTTCGTCGGTGGGGGATGACGGGTCAGAGCCGGGGGAGGGCAGCAGGCCGTGGGCGTTTAGGACTCGGTTGATGCGGCGGTGGATGCTCTGGCGTACGCGCTGGACTTCGTCTTGGGTGAGCGGCGGCGCGGGGTGAAAGGTGGGGATCGCGTCGGGACCGTCGGTGGTGTAGACGCCGT
>JARGOW010000435.1 GCA_029212955.1 Planctomycetota bacterium
AAGCCCAACCGGTACACGATCAAGAGAACCAGGGTGCGGTAGATACGCTGCCTGGTCTCCGGTGTCCGGAATAGTTTGAGGAAGAGGTTATCCACGGGGATTACGCCTCGTTAGAAGGAGTTTCCGAAGCGGGCGTCGGCTTGGCGCTGAGGATCTCAACACTGCCGCCTGCGGCTTCGATTTTGGCCTTGGCCGAGGCGCTGCACTTGTGGGTGCGCACGGTGAGCTTCTTGGAGATCTCGCCGTTGCCAAGAACCTTGAGCAAGTTCGTGTTCAAGCTGACCAGACCGGCCTCGAGGATCACGCTGAGATCCACGGTGGCCCCATCGTCAAATGCGCCCAGGGCGTCGATGTTGATGATGGTGTAGTCCGTGCGGAAACGGGCGTTGGTGAATCCACGCTTGGGAACGCGACGGTAAAGGGGCATCTGGCCACCTTCGTAGCCAGCACGGCGGCTTGCACCGGAGCGCGCGCCACGACCCTTGTGGCCACGGCCACTGGTCTTGCCACTTCCACTACCGACACCGCGACCGATGCGGTTGCGTTTTTCGTACTTGGTGCCCTTGGCACATACTGTTCTGAGGTCCATGGTTGCCTTCTAGGGGTTGCCTTCTAGGAAACAGAGTGTGGGAAACTAGAGCTCGACGCCGCGCAATGCGGCAACGCTCTCGGGGGTGCGGAGTTGGGACAATGCGTCAAGGGTGGCCTTGACCATGTTGATCGGGTTGGTGGAACCGTATGCCTTGGAAAGCAGGTTCTTGATACCAGCCATTTCAGCCACGGCGCGCACCGAGGTGCCCGCGATGATACCCGTACCTTCGGAGGCGGGGATCAGGATGACACGGGCAGCGCAGTATTCACCGATGACCTCGTGGGGAATGGATCCCCAAGCGGTACGGGGAACGAGCATCATGTGCTTGCGGCCGTCCTTGGAAGCCTTCTCGATGGCGCCGGGGACCTGACGGGCCTTTCCGAAGCCGTAGCCGACCATGCCGTTGCGGTTGCCCGTCACGGTGAGGGCTGCGAAGGAGAAGCGACGTCCACCTTTGACCACCGCGGCGCAGCGGTTGACCTTGATGAGTTGCTCGGTGATGGCCTCGATGTCGCCGATCTCGCCAGCGTCCAGGTATTCGATCTTGTGTTTCATGGTTCGGTATTCCTTAGAAGCCTAGAGGGTGAGACCGGCTTCGCGGGCCGCTTCAGCGAGGGCTTTGACTCGGCCTTGGTAGCGGGAGAAACCCCGATCCAAAACCACTTTGTTGACTCCGGCCTCCTGGGCCTTGCGAGCGATTTCCTGTCCGATGAACTGGGCGCTCTCGCTCTTGGTCTTGCCTTTCAGCTCGGCCTGGGCAGCGTTGGAGGTGGTGGTAGCGGAAGCCAGGGTGTGACCCTTTACGTCGTCCACAATCTGCACAGAAATGTGCTTGCAGGAACGGTGCACCGACAGGCGGGGCAGGTTGGAACGCTCCCGGATCAGGCGCCGAACGTGCATGGCACGACGATTCTTGCGCTTGTTCTTGAGTTGGTTGGCGGCTTTCATTGGACTTCTTTTGGTGTGTGTTGGACTTATGCGGCCTTGCGGGAAGGCCTGCGGATGTTTCGGCTAGGACTAGGCACCAAAGCTCTTTCCAGCCTTGCGACGCACGTACTCACCTTCGTAACGGATGCCCTTGCCCTTGTAGGGTTCCGGGGGGCGCACGGCGCGAATTTCAGCCGCTGCTTGGCCGACAGCTTGCTTGTCGGGCCCGGTGATGACCATCTTGGTCGGTGCCGGGGTTTCGATGGTCACATCCTTGGGCATGACCACGTCCACCGTGTGACAGAAGCCAATGTTCAGGGTGACCTTGTTGCCGGCGGCCTTGGCGTTCCAACCCACACCCACGATCTCGAGACGCTTCTCGAAGCCGGTGTGAACTCCGGTGACCATGTTCTGGATCAGAGCACGGGTCAATCCGTGGACTTCCGGGCGGCTGGTGATGGCGAGGTTGCCCTTCGGCCCCTTGACGGACACTTCGTGGCTCTTGGCCGCGTCGGGGACTCCGCCGGGGATGGCGATGGGTGCTTTTCCGATTCTGGACATGGTTGGTTCGTCCTGTGTTGGCGTTCGCTAGATGGAAACGACTGGAGGGATTGGGAGCAGGTCCTAGTAAACGAGCGCGAGGACTTCTCCGCCGACGGACAATTTGATTGCCTCACGATCGGAGATGACACCTTTCGGGGTGGACAGGATTTGGATGCCTTGGCCGCGAAGAACGGGCTTCAGGTCCCCCACTTGGGAGTACGTGCGGCAGCCAGGCTTGCTGATTCGGTCGATCCGTCGGATGACCTTCTCACCTTCGTCGCTGTACTTGAGCACGATGTCGAGGGAGCTGGTGGGCTTGCCTTCGGTGACTTTGTAGCTCTCGATGAAACCCTCTTTCTTGAGGACTTCAGCGATGCCGACTCGCATACGGGATGCGGGCATGCCAACGGTGGGCTTCTGGATTGCGTTTGCGTTGCGGATACGCGTGAGCATATCGGCGATCGGATCGGTCATCATGGCGATATATCCTTTGGTTGTTCTAGATCGCTGGACTACCAGGAAGCTTTACGCATTCCAGGAATCTGGCCCAGGTGGGCACGCTCGCGCAGGCAGATGCGGCAGATACCGAACTTGCGGTATACGGCGCGCGGACGGCCACAGAAGGAGCAACGGGTGTAACCTCGAACCTTGAATTTAGGCTCGCGGGCGGCTTTGGCGATCAGAGATTTCTTTGCCATTGGGGAATGCGCTGGTATGCGTGGTACTTGATCTAGGTGGAGAACGAGGCCTTAGATGGCAGCTTCGTCCAATTCGGGCTTGCGGAAAGGCATGCCAAGCTCTTTGAGGAGCTCGTAGGCGTGCTCATCGGTTTCCGCAGTCGTGACAAAAGTAATGTCCATGCCCTGGGGGAAATCGATCATGTCGTAGGTCAACTCGGGGAACACGGATTGCTCCGCAAGGCCCATGGTGTAGTTGCCACGTCCATCGAGCTTGTCCTTGACACCGCGGAAGTCGCGGATACGGGGAAGAACGACGGCAAAAAGGCGATCCATGAACTCCCACATGTGGTCGCCACGCAGGGTGACGGCGCAGCCGATGGGCATGCCTTCGCGGAGCTTGAAGCCTGCGATGGAATGCTTGGCCTTGCGGATGGTGGGAAGTTGTCCGGTGATTTGTCCGAGGTTCTTTGCAGCCACCTCGACCTTCGCCTTGCTTTCCACGGCGCCTTTGACGCCCATGTTCACCACGATCTTCTCGACGCGCGGGATTTGCATCTCGTTCTTGAAGCCAAGCTTCTCGCAGAGTTGCTTGCGGACCTCGCTCAGGTACTTGTCCTTCAGGCGCGGGTTGCTGGATGTTTCAGTGGAAGTCATGGTTTAGGCCTCCTGGGGACGCTTGCGCGTTCCCTTTCCGGTCTTGGGGTCGAGCAACATGACGTTGCTAGCGTGCACAGGAGCTTCCTCTTCGATGCGGGACCCTTGGGGGTTCTGCTCGGTCGGCTTCTTGTGCTTGGTGCGCATGTTGATGCCCTCTACGGTCAGGCGGTTGCGCTTGATGTCGACGCCGGTGACAGTGCCGGTACGGCCCTTGTCGTTTCCTGCGATTACGATTACTTGATCACCAGTTTTCACATGCATCAGATCACCTCCTGGGACAGGGAGATAATTTTCATGAAGTTGCGGTCGCGGAGTTCGCGGGCCACGGCTCCAAAGATCCGGGTGCCCTTGGGGTTGCCTTCGGCATCCACAAGCACCAGGGCGTTGCGGTCGAAGCGTACATAGCTTCCGTCCGCGCGGCGGGTGTTCTTCTTCACTCGCACGATCACTCCTTTCACGATCGTGCCAGTCTTGACCTCGGAACCGGGCATGGCCTTCTTGACCGAGGCGACGATGATGTCACCGAGACCGGCGTACCGACGGTGGGTACCGCCGAG
>JARGOW010000436.1 GCA_029212955.1 Planctomycetota bacterium
CTTAAGCGCAATTTCCATTTCAGCGTTGAGCGTGTCGGTGACTTCCGAGGAGATGATTGCACCCGTGGTCGTGTCCAGGCTTGCGAATTGCCCCGTACCGCCACCTGTGTAGAGGGCCGCGTACAGGGTGTTGTCGGACCAGTCAAAGTCCATCCCTTGGGCGAATGCGATGTCGGCGCCAATCGGGCCGACCAGGGTTTCGACCGCGGTTCCAGAGTCGAGACTGTACAGGTTGTCGTCCGTGATGCTGCTGACAAACAGGTTGCCAGCGCTGTCGCAGGCGATGTCGATCATGGTATTCGAGAACCCAAAGACTCCGACACTCGTAAAGACGCCCGTGGTGATGTCACCCACCCAAAGCTCGTTGTCTGCACCAGATCCGCACAAAACGTACCAATCGGTTCCATTGGGATGGGCGGTGAGACCTCGGGTCGTGCTCAACGGAAGGTTGGTGGCTCCAATCGTCGTGAACGTGCCGGTCGTCTCGTCGAGCGTGCCGTACTCCGAGGTGTTGTAGTTGAGTCCGTACAAGGTTGTCGCAGTGGCATCGAAGTCGATGGCATAGAGGACTTGCCCGGTGGTGTTCGGCCCGGTGATCCAGTTGGTAACAAAGTTGGCCGTATCCGAGGTGAAGTAGTGATCTGTTCCACGTAGATCCAATCCCACGATGGGAGATTGGGCAAACAGACTAGAAGTGGTGGCGGCCATGGCCGCGAGAAGGAGTAAGTTTCGCATGTGAGTAGGAAGAGGGGCGAGCCCCATTGGATTGCTAGGTAGAGAAACGAGAGTCCGTGGCAGGTCGAACAAAACAGAGGCGGCCTGGCATTGACTGCCAAGAACCTGCTTTGAACTGATTATGCGCAATCGAAAAAATGTGAGCGCCTGGTTCCTGCAATTCTGACCGACTGATTACGGAGTACGGGACTGTAAAAGAACTTCCGCGCACTCCAAGCAAGGCTATTTGGAAGGCATTTACATGGGCGGGCCTTGGGGATCCCCAATACGCGGGCTTCTGCACCGCAACCCATACGAGCCCGTTCAGCACGGATCTTGCCGACTCCACGAAGGAGGCGGAGAGAACTCCGGGTCACTCCGGTGCAGGAATGGAGTTTCCGTCCAGAGTTTTGCGGTGGAAGTCAATCCAGCGTTTTGGGCTCAGCCCAGGGATGAAAACGGCGCTCCAGGGGCAAACCAGCGCTGGCAGGCATTTGGCAGGGAGAGAGTCCTTGGCGCCAAGCGGGTCTAGCCTAACATGGTGGCTCCCCAACGTAGCGACCCGACAAGCCTCCCATGTTTCACTCCACAGTCTTACCTGCTCTCATTTTCCTCCTCACTCCCGCCCAGGATGGAGCCGAACCACAACAGGCCGTCACCCAGGATCGTTGGCAGGCGGAATTGCAAGCCATCGATGCAGAGCACCGGCCAGGACTCGAATTCTTACTCGAGCACATGCCGCCGGCAGATCGGGCGAACCTGAGCACGGAGCTCGTGGTGGAGAACGTGGAATATGCGTACAAAGCATGGAAAGAGGCGCCGTGGCACAAGTCGGTGAGTTAAGAACTCTTTTTCAATGAGATCTTGCCCTATGCCAATATCAACGAGCGGCGGGATGCATGGCGAAAAGACTTTTTCGTCCAGTTTGCACCCCTGGTGGCCGGGGCAAAAACTCCTAGCGAAGCCGCCGCGATCCTGAACAACAAGGTCTTTCCTGCTGTGGAGGTTATCTATTCGACCCAGCGCCCCAAGGCCGATCAAAGTCCCTATGAGTCGATCGAGGCCGGCATGGCTTCGTGCACAGGATTGTCTGTCCTATTGGTCGACGCATGCCGCGCCGTGGGGGTGCCGGCGCGTTTCGTGGGGACTCCGCTTTGGGCCGACGGAAGCGGCAATCACTCCTGGGTGGAGGTTTGGGATCAAGGCTGGCATTTCACGGGGGCGGCCGAGCCGACCGGGATGGAATTGAACAAGGCTTGGTTCACTGGCCGGGCATCCAAAGCCTTGGCGGGCAGCCGCGAACGGGCCATTTACGCGGTGAGCTACAAGAGGACGGATACCCACCTACCCATGGTTTGGCAGCCCGATGCGGACACGGTGTTCGCCGTGAACGTCACCGACCGATACGCCAAGAAGGTTGCGAAAGCCCCCGGCGAAGCCCACTTGCGGGTTCGAGCGCTCAACGAATTGGGAGAGCGAATCCGCGTCCATGTGGGCGTCAAGAATTCAGAGGGGGAAGATGTGGCGAGTGGCGAAACGCGCAATGACAAATACGACGCCAATGATCACCTGACCTTGTCTGTGCAAAAGGGCTCCACATTTTTGATCAGGGCAGTGCGCAAGCTGGGTGAGGAAGAGCAGAGCCACAGTATCGTCATGGATTCCCCAGTGGATGGGGCGCTTATCGACCTGCACTTTGGCGGAAAGGACGATCCGAGCCATGGGGTATTCACTCCCCGGGACCTGATCTGGAAGGAACATTCCCAGCGCATCCGTTCCGAACGTGCCGCCGAAATGAAAGCCAAAGAGCTGGTTCTGGGCGAGAGAACCATGCCTTTTGCCTACAAGGTCTTTGGCGAAATGCCCGAGGGTGGGCGCAGCCTATACATTTCTATGCACGGCGGTGGAGGCGCTCCAAAGGAGGTCAACGACCAGCAGTGGGAGAACCAAAAGAGGCTCTACGAACCGGCTGAGGGAGTGTACCTTGCGCCCCGCGCGGCCACCGACACGTGGAACCTTTGGCACCAGGCGCACATCGACGCTTTCTTCGATCGCCTGATAGAAAACTTGGTGGTATTCGAAGGCGTCAACCCGGACCGGGTGTACATCATGGGCTACTCCGCGGGTGGAGACGGGGTGTATCAGCTCGCTCCGCGCATGGCGGATCGCTATGCGGCGGCAGCGATGATGGCCGGGCATCCCAACGAAACGAAAGCGGATGGTCTACGCAACTTACCCTTCACCTTGCACATGGGGGCGGAGGATGCCGCCTACGACCGCAACAAAATCGCAGGCCAGTGGAAGGAGCAACTTGCCGCCTTGCGTGGAAAGGACCCCGAGGGATACACCCACCTGGTCAAAATTCACGCGGGCAAGGGGCATTGGATGGACCGGGATGACGCTGTGGCCGTTCCGTGGATGGCTGAATTCACCCGAGATCTGCGTCCGAACAGGATTGTTTGGTTGCAGGACGACGTGACCCATGACCGGTTTTACTGGCTGAAGGTGAAGGATCCCAAAGCGCGAAGCCGCGTCATCGTCGAACGCACCGGTCAGCGGTTTGATGTTTCGGGTGCCCGGGATGTGCCCCAATTGACCATCCGGGTCGATGGGTCGATGGTCGACTTCGAGCAGGATGTGATCGTGCAATTCCAGGGCAGGGAGCTATTCCGCGGCAAACTGGAACCGAGTTTGGACATGCTTCGCAAGACGCTTAAGGAGCGCGGCGACCGGCGTGGAATGTGGAGTGCCGAAGTCACGGTGGATCTACCCCAATCGGAGGAAACCTCTTCCGGTCAATAGCCGCGAAGCGGGGTCAAGAAAACCCGCATTCAAAAGCCAGTACCCCATCGGGCATGCTCCGGATGGGGGATCGAGGGTTGTGTTTCTTACCGACGCTCGCAGGCGTTCGGGTATACATCCCTTTTCCCGGTGATTGGGTACGCGGTTCGCTTCGGACGAATTGGGGCATTCCCTGGCCTTATGGGCCCCATTCAAATACATTCCCCGCCCAGCGGGCATGCCACGCCAGCCATCGTGGGGTCCTTTTCAGGAATCCAATGCGAATGTTCGGGAGGACCCAATGGAACTCTCTAAGCTGGAGCCCCCCTATCCCCTCCGGTACCAGTTCCGTGAAACCCAGCTCCACCCATCGGCTCGGCCCGCATACAGCGGCCTGGATGATCTTCCTGTGCTTGATCGCTTGCGGCGGCGAAGCGTCCACGAGCGGGCGTTCCGCATCC
>JARGOW010000437.1:0-1540 GCA_029212955.1 Planctomycetota bacterium
CAAATGCAAGGATGAGGGGGATTAGCATGGTTGCAGGCCATCTTACCGACTTCACCTATTCCCGCTTGAGTGGGCTGTCAATTATTGACTCCCTTACGATAGCGCTGGGCTTGGGATCCCCATGGCCGTCAATCCACGCAATAGCGCAAAGCACCCCTGGGCTGGCGGAAGGCTCTCCTCCAAACTAACACCATCGGGGGGAGTTACTCCCACGCTCCGTTTGGGTACCCACGCCATGCATTTTTCCTTGCACGCCTTGATCGTCCTGTGTGCGTTCGTTCTGCAGCTGCCCATGGCACACGGAACCCAAGAAGACACGACTTCCGAATTCTATGTGATCACCGTAGTCGACGACCAGGGCTCCCCTATCGCCAACGAACCCATCAATCTCTACGCCAGTGAATCGTGGAACGGGGGCGGTTACTCCACCGGCATTGCATACCCCTTGGGGCAAACCGATCCGGGGGGGAAGATCTACCTGCGACCCCGTGAAAACTGGGGCAAGGGCGGAGTCCTCAACATCCAATTCAAGGATCCGGCGTTGACGGGCAAGCACCGGTCCGAGCTTGAATTGCCGTGGGATGGCAAGGCCGGAGAAAATCGGCTGATCCTGGGCCGCGTGGGATGGATCAAGGGGAGAATCCTGTCGTACGACCCATGCCCTCCAGTATGGATCGACGAGCATGCGTCCTTCAATGGACTGAATCCCTTCGTCGTCGACTCCAAGGGTATCTTTCTCTACGGACCCGTTGCTCCAGGTGAGCACACCCTCCAATTGCGGTGCATGCGCTTCTCCGGTGATTTCTCGTTTGCTGTGGAGCCTGGAGAAACGACCAAAGACCTGATCTTTGATATGAATCAGGGTGGTTGGATCGAGGGATTTGCATTGGATGCCGATGGCAGCCCCATGACGCAGGCACGGGTCTATACATCTATGGGCGTTCAGCAGATGTTCGAAGACAATGGTACGCCCTGGATCCATCCGGACACCGGCGCTTTCTTGATCGGACCGCTCTCGCCCGGGCCCAGTCCAATATTGATGGTTGGCCGCGAACGGAATATCCCCTTGGTGCAGGAATGGGTAGAGGTGCCAAAACGGGGCGCTGTCAAAGTCTCGCTGAAAGCGGACAAGCCAACAATCACCCTGGGTGGATCGGTAACCGTCGCGGGTGCGCCGGCGGCAGGAGTCTATGTACGAGTTTGGCATCTGAACTCCCTGGAGGATGATTCCTGCAGGACCGACGTGCATGGTCGTTGGGCTTTGCCCCTACCCCTGCCCGGTGATTACCAGGTCATGATTCAGGGTATCGCACTGCCCCCACGACACCTAAAGGCAGACACGACCCTAGACGCCTTCGAGCTACCGGATAACCAACTAGAGTTTGAAACGCCAGACTTTGGAGATCCCAACAAGACATGGTGGTTCGATGTAGTAGGGCTCGATCCCTCGAGTCGACGGGATTCTCGTTCAATGGCCAGTACCGAACGGAATGACCCCATCTGCAGAAACCTTCGGCCAGGCAGCTATTGGGCCTCTGCG
>JARGOW010000437.1:1550-3951 GCA_029212955.1 Planctomycetota bacterium
AGGGGCCTGTGGCTGTGGCCTGGTCGCGAGTGCATGTCCCCGTCAAAGGGAGCGCACACGTCAGCTTTTCCCCAGTGAAGCCAGCTTCCATTGCGGTTCGCACTTCGTCGCAGGGTTCCCCAGCCAGCGCCACAAACCACTTTTGGGTGCAGTCCGCTGACGGAAGGGCCTATTCTTATCACTCCTTTGAATCCGGGGAGCACTATGTCTGTGCAGCACATGGGGATCTGATGGGCATCGCAACTTTTGCGGCAGAAGCCGGCAAGGAAGCGCGCGTCAATGTCCCCTTGCAAGAGAGCAGTAGCTTGACGATTAAGACGCTGAGAGAAGGCAAACCTGCACCCCCCTCCGCCTACCTCATCCATGAAAGCGGATATGTGGTCGACTACGATCGATACCAATCGCCATCCGGACCCGGCGCCCTCCACTACCCGGCACTCACCCCAGGATCCTACATACTCCACGTTCAAGTGGCCGACCACGGATGGAAAACCAAGACCATTGAACTGCGCCCAGGGAGCGCGAACACTGAGACGATTCGCTTCCCATAGCTTGCCAGAGAGAAGCTCTCGTTGAATATCCGGGTGATACAGGCTGGCATGACCCTCCACGACCCTGACCTCTTTGTTCGGGTCACCTTCAGTTCTCTACAAGAATCGAAGCCAACATTGCAGTTGCTCTCAAGGAAACTACCGAAACTACCGTGTCAGGCACATTCCTCCCAGGTCATGTTTGGCTTCCGGAGCACTCCCTGTGCATGGGACAAACATGCCTGGCACGGTATTTCCGCCTGGACGAAATCCTCACCTTCGAAGCCCTCACACCCGAGCAACTCGGAGGCATCGTCAAGGTCCAAATCGAGCGCCTGGCCGCCCACCTGGCCGACCAAGACCTCACGATCGCGGCCCAGGAGCAACTCGCCAAGGAAGGCTACGACCCGGAATACGGCGCTCGCCCCCTCAAGCGAGCCATCCAAAAACGCATCCTAAACCCCATAGCCGACGCCATCCTCGCAGGCAAACTCTCCCGCGGCCAAGTGGCCCACATCGATTGGACCGGAAGCGAATTCCGAATCGAAGCCAAGGAAGTAAACCAAGAAGAGATGGTCGCCTAACCGCACCCACCTATAGACAGCTTCGTGCAGTCTCCTTCCTTAAAGGCGGCGCGGATCCCCACCAGGATCCGCGCCGCTGTTTTTTGGCTCGATGGGAATGCCTACTCGGCCAGCGTCAAGATTTTCGCGATCAAGCCGGCCTCCTAGACGAATTCCCATCCACGCCAAGCAGGGTCCCATGTCGAGGCAAACCCATCGGCGCGGGACACTCTTTTCGTAGAGCCAAGGCATCCGACCAGCGTCCAAGCGAATTGCAATCCCCCAGCCTTACAACCGCCCGTTGCCCCGCCTCCCACGACGCCCAAAGTTTGGTGTTGCGACCTGCCACCCTCGGGGCTCAAGCCTGTCTCTAATGGGTGAGCCCACTTGCCAGCCCAGCCCATCCGCCCCCTCGCGTCCGGCGCGCCCAAACCCAATCCGGCCCTCTCAAGCAGATCCTGCGCGCCCACCTGCGCACTTTCCTAGATCGCTCCGAAGGCTCCCACGCCCCGCGCTACCTGCCCACCCACATCACGCGCGAGCTACACGCCTTCGTCCGCTGCGGAGACCCCACCTTTGGCTTCGCCCGCCTACGCTGCCCCTCCTGCCTCTTCGACCAGCTCATCCCGTTTTCCTGCAAAGGCCGAGGCTTTTGTCCCTCCTGCGCCGGCCGTCGCATGGCCGCCATCGCCGCGCACCTCACCGACCACGTGCTGCCCGATCAGCCCCTGCGGCAGTGGGTCCTCTCGCTACCCTGGGCCCTGCGCATTCATCTGGCCTGCAGCCCCTCCCTCACCCGTGATGTGGGCCGAGCATTCCTGCGTGCCGTCTTTGCTTCCTACAAGCGCCGCGCGCGCCTGGCCGGACACCTCGAGCCGCACTCACCCCCTTCCCGACTCAGCCGTCCACCCAAGGCTCATCCCGGCGCCATCAACTTCATCCAGCACTTCGGCTCATCGCTCGCTCTCAACATTCACTTTCATGCCTTGGTGCTCGACGGCGTTTACACCACCGATGGCCCTGACTCCATCCCCATCTTTCACCCCGCGCCCCCGCTTACCCAAGACGAAGCCCAGCGCGTGCGCCAAAGCATCCACCGCCGCATCAATCGCGCCCTAAACGCCCACGGCCTGCTCCCCTCCCCCGGATCTGACCCGTCGCCTGTTCCTGACGAACACGACTCTCTGCTGCCTTTCCTGCAAGCCGCGTCGATCCGATCCCGAGTGGCCCTTGGTCCTGATTCCGGAAGTCCTATACCAAAGCTCACCGATCACACAGCGGCAACTCCCGGCCCGCAATCCCTACCGC
>JARGOW010000438.1 GCA_029212955.1 Planctomycetota bacterium
AGAAAGAGCCCATGCCACAGGAGGGCACCCGGGCCTTGCTGGTCCTCGACGGGCCCGCCCTCGCCGAGCCCCTACGCCTCCCGTGCACGATTCAGCGCAACTTCCACCATGCCAAGGCCCCACGGATGGGCCTCAAATTCCTGGGTGATGACAGTCCGGACTGGCTGCGCACCGAATATCAGCTCCAGGATTACCTGATGCAGCGCCAACGTGACCACCTGCGCTTTCGGGCGGCCTAGCTAGCCCCCAATCAACACCCCGGCGGATCGAAACCGGCTGGCGCAGCTCTCGACTCCCCCAGAAGGGAGCCCCGAGCCCACAAGAACCTGTGGATCGTGCAATCCTTCCATTCGAGGTGCATGATGGCTTTTCTAGCCCATAGTCCAAACCCGGTGCGCCCATGATGATCCAAGCCTTGATGCTCGTCCTCTCCCTGCCCATTGCAGCCCCGGGCGCCGCTCAAAAAGGTGAGCCAGCCAAGGCTCCGACCCATGTGAGCGAGCCGGACACCAAAGTACGCTTCGCGACCCAGACCATCGCCCCCATCGAACTGGACGAGCTGACCCTGGCAGGCGTTGCGGTCCGAGACAAACGATTTGTCATCCTGGTCAACGTTTACGCCTATGGCCTATACGTGGATGAGTCCGAAGTGGAAAAGCGCATGACGAGCTTCTTCGCCAAACCGGTCAAGAAACTGCTGGCGGACAAGAATTTCTACAAGAACCTGGGACAGGAGAAAATCACCCGATCCTTGCACCTCTCCTTCGTTCGAGATGTGGGCGCAAAAAAGATCCGAGGCGCCTTCGTGGACAGCGTCAACCCGCGCATGGCCAAGGCCCAAAAAGAGTGGGGCTGGAAGGATGGTCCCGCCGCTCTCAAAACCTTCCGCGGTTACTTCAATGCCGAGATCAAGGACGGACAATCCATTTCGTTCACCTGGCTTCCGGGGAACAAACTGGTAACCGTGGTCGCTGGAAAGCGCATGGGAACCATCACCTCAAAGACCCTGTGCTGGGCCATTTGGGACACATACTTCGGCGAAGATCCCATTGAAACCAAGGGCAAGGAAAACGCCGTAAAACGGTTGGCCCAGCGTCTTGCCAAAAAGGCCAAGCCGGCCCCCAAACCGAAGGTTCAGCCCAAGAAGGACCCAAAGAAAGGCTGAGCGCCCGCCCAGCCAACCGGCTCAGATCTCTCCGAAAAAAAGCAAGGCGCCGATCGGCGCCTTGCTTGATGTATCAGAAATCAGATTCACCGCGACCCTCCCAAGAGGGTCCCAATCCAACCTGGTCTACGCCACGCGCGGCAGTCCCTCGCGCAGCAATTCCCCCGCTTCTTCGGGGGGCAACGGCTTGGAGAACAAGTAGCCCTGCACGTACAAGCAGCCGAGCACATGCAGCTGGGCCAACTGCCCCGCGGTTTCCACGCCCTCTGCGACCACTTCCAAATCCAAGTGGTGGGCCAATGTCACGATGGCCTGTACCACCGCGGTGAATTCACGACTGTCGCCCAGGTTGTTGATGAAACTGCGGTCGATCTTGAGGACGTCGATCGGGAACGCATGCAAGCAACCGAGCGAAGAGTGCCCGGTGCCAAAGTCGTCCATGGCCAAGGGGAAGCCCATGTCCCGGATCTCTTCCATGGCGGGCACCATGTCGGTGCGCTCATCCATGACCGTTGTCTCGGTGATCTCGAGCTTCACATCGCCCGTGCGAAGTTCAAACTCCTCGATCAAAGATTCCAGCGTGCCCTTCAAGGACGGATGCAGGAGCTGGCGACGGGCCAGGTTCACATTCATGAACAGTGTTCCTTGCCGACCAAACTCTTTCTGCCAGACTTTGAGTTGACGCGTTGCTGTTCGCAGAATCCACTCGCCCAGGGGGACGATCAAGCCCGTTTCCTCCGCGATCGGAATAAAGGAATCCGGGGAAACGAGGCCTAAGGTGGGATGCTCCCAACGGACCAGGGCTTCGAACCCCTTGATCTCACCCGAGTCCAGTTCAACGATCGACTGGTAATAGAGGCGGAATTCGTTGTCCATGTCCGAATTGCGCAGATCGTTTTCGAGGTTCAAACGCTCGACGGCATCGGAGTGCATGGCCCTATCAAAGATGCGGTACTGGGCTCGCCCCCCTGTCTTGGCCTGGTACATGGCCGTATCCGCGTCCCGCAGAATGCTGGCCGCATCCACATAGGAATCATCCCCCATGACAAGGCCGATGCTTGCCGTCGAAACCACTTCGTGCCCAAGGAGGCTATGGGGCCTGGCGAACGCGCTGAGCAAGCGGTCGCAAACCAATTCTGCTCCAGCCAGGTTCTCCACCCGGTCCAGAATCACCACGAATTCATCCCCCCCGAAACGGGCTGCGGTGTCCACCTCGCGCAGTTCCTCGGTGAAGCGCTCTGCGATACTCACCAACAAGGCATCGCCCACGTTGTGCCCCAAACTGTCATTGATGACCTTGAAGCGATCGAAATCGAAGAACAGAACGGCAAAGCTCAGTCTCTCATCCCGGCGCGCGCGGGCCATGGTCTGCTGCAACCGGTCCACGAACAATTCGCGGTTTGCCAGGCCTGTCAATCGGTCGTGGTGGGCCATCTCCGCCAGATCGCTTTGAGCTTTCTTGAGATCGGTGATATCGGCCAAGGAACCTGCCAAGCGAATCACCCGACCCCGCTTGTTGCGAATCGAAGCCGCCCGGCACAGCATCCACCGGGGTTTGTTGTCCGAGTGCAACATCTCTACCTCGGTGTCGAATTGGTCGAATTCGCCCTCCAAATGATCGTTTAGCTCCATCTGGAAGATGTCCCGCTCGTTTGGACAGATCATGTTGATCCAAGCGTCCAGGGAATCCCCGACCTCGTCTTCGTCACGGCCCAGAAGCTCTTTCCACCGGGGTGCGTAGTACACCTTATTGGTCTCCAAGTCCCAGTCCCAAAGGCCGTCCTTCGATCCTCGCACTGCCAGGGCGTATTGATCCTTGGAGGTCTGCACCTCGTCCAAGACCTTGGCCAGCTGAAGGGTCTTGCCTTCCACGCGCCGGTCCAGGGTCAGAATTTGCTCGTACAAACGCACACGCATGGATTCCATGGCACGCTCCAGCGAGCCGATTTCATCCCTTCCGCGGGTGATCGGAATGGAAAGCTCAATATTTCCGTCGGACACCCTTTGGGCCGCAGAAGACAACTTACGAAGGGGCTTTCCAAACCAGGTACCAAGCACCATGCCCAAGATTCCCATGGCCGCAGCGATCAACAAAAGGATCTTCCCCATCAGGGCTTTGTTGGCCCCGGCCGCCATGCTGACCTCATCCTGATCGATTTCGATGCAAACGATCCAGGGGTGAACAGCGGAAGGCAGGTACATGCCATAAACGTCACGGTCACCATCCACCCTATAGTTTCCAAAGGTGAGCTCGCCCGTGAGCATGCTTTCGCGCAAGCCTTCAGAATCCAGGACGCCGGCGTCGTCGCCCATGTGGTGAACCACTCGGTGGCCTGTGGTCGTGGCAAGGGTCACCTTGCCCGACTTCCCCAGCGTGAATCCGCTAGATAGCATTTCGGTCACCGTATCGATGGCGACCTCAACCACTACGACCCCTTTGGCAGTGCCCTGTTCGCCCATCACGGGGTGCATGATCAATTGGTGATAGTGATCTTGCTCTTTGAAACTAAAGAAGGTCGTCACCGTGGGCTCGAGCAGTGCGTTTTCAAAGAACCCGTTGTCCCCCACAAAACCGCCCAAATGACTCCCCAGCACGGCCACCTTTTCCGCCCCAGGACTGAAAGGAAGCCGGAAGTCCCCTTCGTAATCAAGCCGAGGGGGGCTCATGATCACATTGCCTTCCACATCGGTCAGGAAGATGTGGTGGGACTTTCCCCACAAGTCCGACTGTGTTTGATGGAACAGGTTTTCGGCCAACTCCCCGATCTG
>JARGOW010000439.1 GCA_029212955.1 Planctomycetota bacterium
TTGCAGGCTATCCACCAACCCCGGCGCCATCGTGTAGCGCACGAGCTTGGCGCCTTCCCTGTTGGAGTGCACGGTTTCCGGGCGGGCCTGCACGATGAATAGGTCCTGGGAACGACCGTCTTTGGCCCATTCAATGTCCATGGGCATGCCGTAGTGGTTTTCGATTTTGAGCGCCATTTCGGCCAGCTCTACGATCTCCTCCCGGTTCAAGGACCAGGCGCGACGGCGGGCGGATGTGGTATCCACACTCTCGGTAAGTGCGGCGCCTTGACCTCCGTAGACCATGGCGATGTCCTTGGCGCCCAGGTGGCGGTGCACGATGGCCTGGTATCCGTTGCGTAGACCCTCTTTCCAAACCGTGAAATGGTCGGGGGAAACCGAACCTTGAACTACCAGCTCACCCAAACCGTAGCTGGAGGAAATGTGGATCACACCCTGGTGGCCGGAGTCCGGATCCAGGCTGAACATGACGCCCGAGGTGGCCAAGTCCGAGCGCACCATTTTCATGACCACCACGGCCAGGGCGCTGCGCAGGGGGTCGAGCCCGTTTCCAAGCTGGTAGGACACGGCCCGTTCGGTGAAGAGCGAGGCGCAGCAGCGCTTCCAGTGCAGGATGAGCGAATCGGTTCCGTGCACGTTGAGGTAGGATTCGCACTGGCCCGCGAAGGAGGCCATGGCGGAATCTTCCACGGTGGCTGAGGAACGCACGGCTACATCGACCTCGCCGCCGTATTCCTCGCACAATGCGGCATAACCGTCGCACAGGGCAAGTTCGACCTCGCGGGGGACCGGCGTGTTTTCGATCAGGTCGCGCACCAGTTGGGTACGCGAGTGCATTTCCAGGTGGTCCTGGGCGTTGGCGTCCTTGGAGCAGGCGCGCAGGGCTCCGGCCAGGCTGGTTTCCTTGAGCGCAGCGCGGCGCACCTCACCCATGCCTTCGGGTTCGGGTACGTCGCTCCAGGTGCCGGGGGGGACGGTGGCGTCTAGGAATACCCGATATGCGTGGGCCGAGGTGGTGAAGCCATTGGGCACGCGTACACCCTGGGGGATCAGTTCGCGGTACAGCTCTCCGAGGGAGGCGCCTTTGCCTCCAACCAATTCGGCGTCATCTTTGCCGACTTCGGAGAACCAGAGAATGAGTTGAGAATTGCGGTCGATCATGGTGTTGGGCAGGGGGAACGACCATGGATCGGGTGTTTTTGGACTCAGCCTTAGCTTTTGACCCTATGTATGTGTTGAAGGGGCCCGGAAACGGCGTCAGGCACCCTGCCACAAGAAAATCGAGCGCCCCGTACCGCATCCCTTGGGGCCCAACCCGAAATGGGGGGGGGCCGAGTGGATGCCGTACGGGGCGGTTGGTGTTGGGTGCTCCGGGGGCGGACGCCGTTGCCGATCTACACTTGCGCGTCCAAGCCCGCGCCGAATTCCTCATCGGGGGGGCGGTCCGTGGAACGGCGGCGCATGGTTTGAACGACCTCCGCTTCTTCCTCGGTGATGTAGGGGACTCCCCGGGATTTGAACCAGTACTCGTGCAGGCGGTCCATGCCCAGGCCCAGCAGGGTGCCCTTGGGGTAGTTGCCATCCTCGTCCGATTCGCCGGCCGGCATGTCTGTGAAAAGTTCGACAGCTTCGGTCACATGATCCACCGCGTAGATGTGGAAGCGGCCCGCGGCGCAGGCCTCGGTGACCTCCTTCCGTAGGACCAAGTTGCGCACATTGGTGGAAGGCAGGATGATGCCCTGATCGCCGGTGAGTCCCGCATCCACGCAGGCTGCGAAGAAGCCTTCGATCTTCTCCGAAGCGCCACCGATGGGTTGGATGTTTCCAAATTGGTCGATGGCTCCGGTCATGGCCAAGCTCTGCTTGAGGGGAATCCCGGTCAAAGCCGAGAGCAGGCAACAGGTTTCCGCCCCGGAGGCCGAGTCGCCGTCCACGCCGCCATAGCTTTGTTCGAAGGCGAGCGAGGCGTTGAAAGCTAGGGGGTGGTGGGTGCGGAAGAGGTGTCGCAAGAGCCCGCCCAGGATGTGGAAACCCTTGGTGTGGATGCGCCCCGAAAGGCTGGACTCCCTTTCGATGTCCACCATGCCGCGCATGCCGGGACCCACGCTGGCGGTGATGCGGGCGGGGAATCCGAAGGTCAAGGGGCCGGCGCTCATGACCGCCATGCCATTGATTTGGCCTACGGCCCGACCGCGGGTTTCGATTCGGATGGTGCCCTCCGCGATGTTGTTGCGGAAGCGCTTGGAGGGATTGCCGGCCCGTTCACGGGTGCGGTCGATGGCCCGGTAGACGTGCTCTCCAACGGTCAAGCTGTGGGCGGGATCCAAACTGCGGTTGATGTAGGCGGCTTCCCTGGCCAGGTCGAAGAGTCTGGCAAACTTGGTCGTCAGGCGATCGTGGCGCCCGGCAATGCGCGCGCCGTGTTCACAGAGGGCAGCCACAGCGTCCCGGGAAAAGGGGGGCAGGGCTTCGTCCTTGGCCAAGCGAGCCAGGGTGCGCGCGTAGTATTCCCGGGTCTCCTGGTCGTTGGGCAGATCCCCGTCGAAATCGGCCAATACCTTGAATAACTGCCCGAAATCGGCGTCATTTGCGTCCAGGCCATAGTAGATCCCAGCGTCGCCGATCAGCACGATCTTCACATTCAGGTCGATGGGCTGGGGCAAGATGGTGGGGCCACTACCCATTCTTCCCAGGTCGTGGGGCACGATTTCGAGCTCGCCCGTGCGCAGGGTGCGCACCAGCACTTTCCATGCGCCAGATTCTGAAATCAAGTCCTTGGCGTTGAGGATCAGGAAGCCCGACTCGGCACGCAACAGGGAACCGGCGCGGATCATCATGTGGGCCGGGGGCTGGGAGCCGTCAGGCGACACGGCGGTGTCGATGTTCCCCAATAGGTTGCGCAGGGTGGGCGTGTTCTCCACGATCACCGGGCAGCTCTCCTCGCGGTGGTTGACGAGTACGTTGACCTGGTAGCGCTCGGTGATGTCGCCCTGGTCGCCGCCGATGTACTGCAGGCGTTCGACCACGTCCTCCAGGATGGCGTCCAGGAATTGGCTGACCCCCTGGCTAGCGAAGTCCTTAGAGAGAATCGTCAGCCGCAGATCCATGAGGCGCCGGGCCTGCTCGGTGTAGAGGCCGGCCATGGCCGTGCGGTGTTCGGCCTGGGCCTTGGCCACCATGTTGTTGAAGTCGTGGAAGCGTTGTCGGAAGGACTGGACGGTTTCACGGGCCTTGTTGGCTGTTTCCTCATCCACGATGCCCTTTTTGCGCAGGGCTTCGAATTCTTCGGGACCTACCGGGTTGCCGTCCACGAGGGGCACGATGGCGGTTCCCACGTCCTCGCCCTTTTTGATGGGGACCAGGGCCAGGCCTGCGGCCGCCAATTCCTTTTCCAAGGGGGAGCTGTCCGTTTTGGCTTCGAGGGCGGTGGCGAGGGAGCGGCCCCGTGCTTTCATGTCTTCCGATGAAAGTGCGGGGATCAACTCCGTCCGAATGTACGCCGAGAGTTCGTCCACCCGCCGGGCGAATTCACGGCCCCGGCCGCGGGGAAGATTGAGCAGGGTCGGCCGGTCGGGCTGCACGAAGTTGTGCACGTAGCAGCGGTCTTTGGCCAAGGGGCAGGAAGGTTGAATCTGCTGGATCAGGCTTTGGACCAGGTCCAAGCGCGCCGTTCCCGTGAGCCCTCGGACGAACACATTCTGCCCTGGAGCGTGTACTTCCAATCCGTAGCGAAGGGCGTCCATGGCGGAATCCTTGCCCATGACTCCTTCCTGGGGCGCTAACTCCTGTGTGGACTCGAATTGGAAGACCGTCGGGTCCACGGTGCAGCGCAGTCGGTCGAGGGGGACGCGCTTGGCGTCCTGGAGGGGGGTGGATTTCATGGGGTGGGCGCAGGGCTAGGATTGGGGGGACGCCATTCTATGACGCT
>JARGOW010000440.1 GCA_029212955.1 Planctomycetota bacterium
GGTGCATCAGCGGATCCAATCCCCCACCCGGAGCAAACACCACCGAAGTGGGCGACCCCTTCAGGAAAATCGCGCCGCCCGGAAGCGGTTTGGGCTCCATCATTTCATGGGAGTGAAAGACCAGTCGATCGATGACCCCTGGGAAGGGTCGAGATTTACTGGACACCGTAATGGACGGTTCCCCAATCCAAACCCTGGCGATTTCACTACGGCGCACGCGTTCGATTCCATCCACCAGTATGCGCAGAAAATTCCGGTCATATACGATTTCCACCCGCACCCATCGACCCGGGGTCATGACCCCGGTTTCGGTTTGCACCGCCACCCGGGGACCTCGGGATTCATGGCCCGCCTCGTCCGTGGACACAGCGCGGAATTCCACGCCCAAGGCACCATGGGAGGAGAGGGCCACCTGCATTCCTTGGCCCAATTGCATCAGGATCGAGTCCTGCCATTCCTTCACTCGAACAGCGCACCGGATGGAAAAACCATCGGCCCAATCGAAGGCGGGTTCGGAGGCCACCGAAATTTCGAGCACCCCCGGGGCACCGGCTTGCAGGTCAAATCCATGGCCTTCAAACCCATTTGAGATAAAAGGCGGATCGGAAGCTCCCAGCCAAACGGCCTCCAACTCCTGTGCGCCCACCAAGCTTTGATTTTCGAAATGCCAGGTGCCCACGGGGCGCATGATCTGGGCTTGAATTTGCTCACCGCGCATTTCCACCCGGGCCGGGGTGCCGAGCACCGCCGCCGAGCGCTGGCTCAGCCGCAGGGTTTCTTCGATCATGCCCGCCACGGCGCGCTTGCCCGGGGACAAACCTGCCAACAGGCCCAGGCCAGTCCCGATCAAAATCCCGATCAAACCCATCACCATCAAGAGCTCCAACAGGGTGAAGCCTTGGGTACCGGGGCCGCGGGTTGCGCGGGGTTCCAAACGGGCTGCGAGTGCGATCACTCCTCCTCCACCGTGAAGTTGTGGATGTCGTCTTCGCTACCAAAGAAGCCGTCGGGCCCGGCAGAGATCAGCTGGAACCTGCGCTTGTGAAAGTAATCCCCGGTCTTCTGGCTCTTGACGGCTTGGACCTGGTTGTCGATGGCGGTTTCATCCTGCGGATCGAAGGTCACGTAGTTGAACTTCTTGCCATAGTCCCTACGGTGGATGTAGGCGATGGGATTGCCCCAATCGTCCGCAAATTCGAAGGCGCTGCCAGCGCTGTAACTGGTGATGGCCTTTTTGGTCGAATCATCGTCCGTATTGCACAGCCGATCCTCGGGCACGTCCATGGCCTGGTAGGAACCGTCCGCGGGGTAGAGGCTCACCATCAACATTTCCGAGCCCATATTGGCCTGGGAGGGTTGTTCAGCCAGCTTCGAAGGGAACGTCGAAAGCGGATAATCCCCCTGTTGCGATTCGAAATCGATGGCCATGGTCTGGAGCTGATCCAGGAACATGCGCGTGTTCTTCGCATGCACCACATCGCCACTCCGCATCATCGTGCCGACTAAAAAGGCACTCAAGATGGCGAGAATGACCAACACCGCCATGATCTCGATCAGGGTGAAACCAGCGCGCTGGCCGGACTTGGGATTCATGATCTGCATGATGGAAAGCTCCTAGAAGTGACGTCGCACCACGCGCACGTCGTCCATGGTCACGTGGGCCGCCCGGTTGGTTTGGCCATCGACAAACAGACCGAAGCGCAGGACTTGGGTCGATGATCCCAGGGTCGGCATGGGCAAGTGCTCCACGATCGGCTCCCCATTCACATACATGCGAATGATGGCCTCCGAGCCCTGGCCCACTTTTTCCAGGGTCCAAACCGCGGTCTCCCCGACCTCGAGGCGGGGACCGGGAATGTCGACCGGAGTAGATCCACCTTCGCCCTGGCGCACCACGCGATATTGGTAACCACCGTCGGCCGTACGGTGGAAGGTGACCTCCGCTTGAACGACCACGTCGCCACTGTGCCCCGTGCGCTCGCGGGCCAGGAAGAATCCCACCTGGCTACCACGGTTCTCCGCGCCCACGGTGATGCGCGCTTCCATGGAGAGGAAGGAATCCGCGGCCAATTCATTGTAGATCCGGGTACGGCCCGAGCCCGTGAACAGGCCCTTGATGCTGACCGCGCCCTCGCGCAGCTCCACCAGGGGTCCCACGCCCTCCTTGACCGACCATCCATTGCCGATGCGACCGGGACGGCGCTCGAAGTGATCGCTCCAAACCTCCTTCGAATCGTGGTCCACGATGCGTTCGGATTGGGCGCTGGCATACTTCACGAAGGGATCCTCTTCGCCAAAGGAACGGCGCTTCTCCACCCATTCCCCCATGCGCGTGATGGCCTCCTCACTGTTGCCCGCGGAGTAGTGCCACCAGGCTTCGCCCATTCCGGCCGCAGCCGAAGCTCCGTCGAACTCCAGGGCTTTCAAGAACGCGGAACGACCTTCGTCGAAGTTGTCCTGATCGTAGGCATTGAACCCCACCAGGGTCCACCAGGCGGCATTGCCGGGCTCGCGCTCCAGGGCACGTTCCAGGTACCTACCGGCCGCTTCAAACCCGGAACGCTGACGCTCCAGCACAGCCATGGCGACTAGGGCATCGGGGAAGTCCAATTCCAACTCCAGGGCCGTGCGAAGGGCCTCCTGGGCGCCGGTCAGGTCGTCCTGCCCGATCAAAATTCGAGCGCGCGTGTAATGGGCCCAGGCGAAGGGCGGGTATACCTCGAGCGCCTGATCCAAGAATTCCAAAGCACGGTCCGAATGGCCGGTTTGCTCGGCAAGGAAGGCCAATCCACCCAGGGCCAAGTGACTGCGGAAGGGATCGACCTGGGCGGCCAATTCCAATTGCCTGCGGGCACTCGCCCAAGACTGGAGCTCGATGGCGAGCAAACCACGCACCAGGCTCAAATCGAAGTCGGCCTCCAGCAAGACATCGCTGGCCCCGCCGCCTGCGGATTCCAGGGCTTGTTGCCGCTCGGAGGCGGGGTACAGCCGGGCCGCTTGGAGCAAACCGGCCCTGGCCCGCGCCGCGGTGGGATCCAGGTTCAGGGCCCGCTGGAATGCGCCGGTGGCGTCTTTTCCGCGGCCCAGTGCGAGCAATGCCCGTCCATGGTCCAAGCGAATCTGCAGACGTGCGTTCTTGGCTTGCACTCCCCTGGGCTCGAATTGTTCGGACTGCTTCAGGTGTCCCACGGCCTCATCCGCGCGACCCTGGTCCAATAGGAGGACCCCGAGCAAATGGTGGGCGTAGGCGTTGGAACGGTCCAACTCCAGGGCACGCCCATAGGCGTTTCCAGCATCCTCGAGCATTCCCAGCTTGTTGTACAAATGTCCGGATGCAACCCACACACCAGGCTGAACGGAATGCGCGGGCGAATCCTTCAGGGACTTGTATACCTCGAAGGCTTGCTCGAAAGCGAAGCGTGCTTCGTAGACCTTGGCCAGCATCAGCCGGCCTTCCAAGTGCTCGCCTTTCTCCAGGTCGATGACCTTTTGGCAAAGCTCCTCCGCCATTTCCAAGGCGCCTTCCGCGCCCTCACGAATTTGCAAGCACCGGGCAGCGAGCTCCAGGGCCCGCGACTGGTTGGAAGGCCGGATCTCATCGCCAAGGGCCACGCGGTCCAGCTGAAGGGAGTTAGCCTGGGTCTCGGCGAACCCGAAGGCCACCAGCCGTTCGCGCTCGTAGGGAATGGGCGCCTGTCCGGCAAACAACTCCTGACCCGTTTCCGGATCGATCTCCACGAACAATACGGCCTCGGTCAAACGCTGGTTCAGCCGGAAGCGATCCTCGTTTGCGATTCTTCCGAAGCGCTGGGTGGGCATTTGGATCCAGTCGTACTGGGCCCGGTAGCTGGCGATGCGTTCGCCCGCACTCATTTCGGGCAAGTCCAGCTCGAGGCCGGAACCGTCTACCATCG
>JARGOW010000441.1:0-1250 GCA_029212955.1 Planctomycetota bacterium
CCGTGCCCCTGCATCTTGGATTCACCGTCCGTGATCTTCCCCTGGTATGTACCACGCCCGAATACTTCGAGCAGCGCGGCCTGACTTGCACCAAGGGGCACATCCCCCACTCCATCCGCCAGGTGGTTGTGGGAGCAAAAGCGGCGAATCTGCTAGGAGTGGAACCTGGCGACACCCTGCATTCGGACCCCGCCGCAGGTTTCGGCCTCTCGGGGGCGCCCACCCAAACGCTCGAAGTTGTCGGGGTCCTGCATGCCACCCACGGCCCCGACGACCGGGCAATTTTCGCCGGTGTGCAGACCGCATGGTTGCTACACGGCGACCTGCATGGTCACCGGGATCCGCTGGAACTTCGCCATCAGCAATCGGAGATGATCCTGGCCGAGCGCGAAGGGGGCATGATCCTGTCGGGGGCCTTGGTCCCGGATCAAAACTCTAAGGCCGCAAGCGCCGTTCACCTGCACGGTGACCCTGGCGAGCTGCCCATCTCCGCAATTCTGCTCTGGCCCGCATCCGACAAACAGCGCACCCTCCTTCAAACCGAGATCGAAAGCCAAGGCACCGTCGCGATCCTTCGCCCCACCTCAGTGGTACAAGATCTGTTGCACTACACCCTGCGCCTCAAAGCGCTCATCGACCGATTGGTGTGGTTCCTAGGCGTGGGCATGCTGGCATTGTTCGGCCTGGTCATCGCCCTTTCCTGGCAGATGCGAGCCAGCGAATGGATCACCCTTCGGCGCATTGGAACCCCGCCCGGGACCGTGGCCCAACTCCTGCTCATCGAGGTCGGACTGATCGCAGGGGCGGCTGTTGCATTGGCCGCTTTGGGAACCTGGGTTGCGATCCGCTGGCTACCGGATTTGATGCATACCATCTGACCCGGCCTCAGCCTCGAATGGAATCAGCCCGAAGCCCCTTCGTCGATAATGGCGTCGAAGTAGGCGCGGTCCTTGGGGCGTTCATCCACATGGGCTGCAAAATCGTCCCGGCAACCGGGGTTACAGAAGGCCACGGTTTGACCGCGATACTCGGTCTGGCACTCCAGAACGATGGGTTTGCCCGACCTCGGGCAAATCTTGTTGATGGGTTGATTCTTCACAGGCCATTCCTCGGCCCCAGTATGATAGGGCTTGGATCTCAACACAAGCGGGTCTCGGCCCCTGGAACCGATCCGGGGTGCGCTGATGCTTCCAAATCTGGTTCCGGGGCCGCGGGGCCGGAGCAGGCGTCTCCCATTCGAGTCACGCCTG
>JARGOW010000441.1:1260-3898 GCA_029212955.1 Planctomycetota bacterium
GCTCCTTCGACCTCTAGGTAGCGCCATGGGCCGCCCATTCGGGATCCCATTGAAGCCACCCTGGCCTGCAATCGAAAATCCACCCGCTTGGTCACGGCCAAAAGAGGCCCGCGTACCAGGGGCTCCGCAAGCGAAGCACTGCCGCCAAACCACTGCAAAACCATGAAACTCTCCCAAACCCAAAACCGAATCGCCTGGGCCGCCCAGATTCTCTCAGCCATTATTCTGGGTCAGACCCTCTTCTTCAAGTTCACCGCGGCACCCGAAGCCGTCGCGCTGTTCACCAAGCTCGGGGTGGAGCCCTTCGGCCGGATCGGGTTGGGCGTGGTCGAACTCATCGCGGTGATCCTATTGCTGGTGCCGCGCACGGCCGCCATGGGGTCCGCACTGACCTTAGGTTTGATGGTAGGCGCCATCGGCTCCCACCTGACCAAGTTGGGCATCGAAGTGGAGGGCGACGGCGGGGCCCTGTTCACCATGGCCGTGATTGCATTCATCACCGGCTTCGTCGGGACTTGGATCCGCCGCAGGGAATTGCCCATTCTCGGAGCCAAGTTCGGAGCTCCAACCCTGGACTCCTAAACCCGGGTCAAAGCATCCATGCAGCAGGGCGGCCTTTGGTCGCCCTGCTGCTTTGTATCGATCCCCCCGGCCACCCATCACGCCGCTTGGCATGCGGCAGGCAGGACCAAACGGAAACAGGTTCCCCGGTCCAGCCCCTTACTTTCTGCGGTCAATTCCGCGCCCATTTCCTGGGCTGAAGTCGCCGCCAAATGCAGTCCCGAACGACCCGTTTTGTCATCCAAGGCCGGGTCCATTGCGAATACTGTCGCCAATTCACCCCGGGTCAAACCCCATCCATTGTCCGATACGCTGATCGCAATGCGTCCGTTGGATGCCATGCCCAGGGCCACGCACACTTCCAGATCCCGCCCTTCCATGGGCTGCAGAAGGCTCGCACGCAAAACATGGAGAAGCACCTCGCTGAGTTTGTGACGATCCACATTCACCCTGCCTGGACAGAGGTACTCACGGCGAATCTTCACACTCTGCTCGTGCTTCATGAACGTCCCACTGATTTCGAGAATCGAGTCCAGAAGCTCGGATAGATTGAGGCGATCCGTAAGGCTGCCCACCCCTCCCGCTTGCTCCAAGGTGGCCACCAGGTTTTGAATCCCCGCGATTCCGCGTAACAGTTCGGACAATTCATCCCCCAGGTGGTCGGTCTCGGAATGCATCTTTTCACTCAATGCTTCCATGTAGGCCGGCAGGGCCTTTCCCCGCTCGTCCTGGGTTAGATAGGAATGCAGGTCGTGCTCGTTTGCCTTGAGTACGAGAGCAATGACCTCCAGGTCTTCCAAGGGGAGGCCCACCAATTTCTCATGGGACAACCGGGCTGCGATCCCCACGCTATTCAGGGAGCTCCCCACATTGAGCAGAACGGCGGTCGCAATATCGGAGGCCCCCGCCTTGCGCGCCACCTGAAGCACATCCGCCCGCGAACCTGCGAGTAGATCCATCATGGAGTCGAAGGCATTGGCCAACTGACCAAACTCGTCGCTGCGCCCCATCTCCAGGCGATTGCTCGTGGCGCTATCACGAGCGATCGCCTTGGATTGCTCCATCAATTCCCCAAGGGGTCTCATCACGCTGCCCCTCAAGAACCACAAAAGGATGAGGGAACAGAGGAGTCCGCAAACGAGTGCAGAAAGTGCGGAATACCACTGGATATCCGACCCAATCGCCACCAGCGGTCCGGTCTGCGCTTGGCCGATCAAAAATGCGGGCTCCCCACCCAAATCGTAGAACCAGCCCCATGCCATCCGCTTATCCCCATCCTTGACCACCACCCGGCCCTTTGACGACTCCGCCAGGCGGTTGACCAGCTCTTGCGTCTCCTTGGGAAGCGAATCCCCCTCTAAAAGCTGCATCGAGACCGGCGCTCCGTCCCCCTGAAATTGCTTGAGCCAGTTCGGGCTTAGGAAACGACCCGCGGCGATTCGCATGGGCTCACCTCCGGCCAGGACGACCGTGCGGCAAGCGATTAGGACGGGTCCCCTGACCGAGGGGATCAAACCTTCTACCGAACCTTCCCTATCTCCCATTCGCATTGCCTCCCTCAGGGGGTGGGCTTCCGGAAGTTGATCGGACGGCAATTCCTCCAACATCAAGAGCTCGTGGCCTATCGGGTCCAGGACCCGATGGTGCTGGACCACCCCATCCGTATCGAACATGAGCAAGACATCAAACGCGCCGGACCGGGTCAAAAACTCCAACCCTCTAAGATGCTCGATGCGCCGGCCGGCGATGGTGGATCCCAAGCGCTCGACCCCTTCCGCAAGGAGCTCGACCTCGCCCTCGATCAATTCAACGATGTGCCCAATCCCTTCCGATGCCATTTCATCCGCCTCGGTTTCGAAGCGTTGGGAGAGGTTCCACACCTGCAACGCGTGATCGATGAAGAACATCGAGGACACGGCCAGTGAAACGGCGAATGCAATTTTGTTGCGGAGAGACACGGGAAATGAGCTGGGACAACAGGTGTCCGACTAAATGGGCATGAAGGGCTGGCTGGCAACCTTGGAATATGAATGGGATTCACCCCGCAGTGCGGAGGGCGCCATGCCTCCCAAACCGG
>JARGOW010000442.1 GCA_029212955.1 Planctomycetota bacterium
GTAATCCGGGTGGGGGCGGGCCTCTTGGTGCCCACGATTGTCTTTGCCGTCGCGTGGCCGCTCGTCACTGCGTGGCGGTCGGGCAGCTTGCGCTTGGGGGAGGCCGTGCGCCATTGGGCCATGATTGGAGTTTGGGTGGCTGGCTCGGCCTACATCACCATGCTCGCGTTTTGGCCGGCCGCTCAAATTCATCCCGTGCTGCAACCCTGGCAAGCGTTGACCAAATCGGTCAATTTCGGTTGGAACGGTCAAGTGCGGCTCTTTGGTGAGTTGCCCCGGGCCATGGAGCTTCCCCGCTACTACGACCCGCTCTTGCTGCTGTTGCAAACTCCGGAAGTGATGTTGGTGGGCTTCGCGTTGGCTTTGCTGCTTATGCGAAGCATCTTCCAGCGCTTGTCCGCTTCGGGCCGAACCCAGTTTGTCATGCTGACCGTGGCGGCTTTGTTGCCCATCCTTGCCGTTCTTTTGGGTGGTGCGATCCTCTTCGACAAAGCTCGCCACCTGTTGTTTGCGGTTGGGCCATTGGCCGTACTGGCCGCTATTGGCTGGCACGGGCTCGCCTCTTTGGGGAAATGGCCGGGACGGTTCACCCGCGCTTCGCTTGTCCTGCTCCTGGTGCTACCAGCGGTACGCACGGTGCAATTGCACCCATATGAGTACGTTTATTTCAATGAGCTAGCAGGTGGTCCCCAGCAGGGGTACGAGGACTTTGGAGCGGACTATTGGTTTCTGTCCGGATGGGAGGCGCTAGAGGGCCTTGACGCCCATCTCGCCGCACAAGGACCCGGCACCCCCGTCGCCGCAGTGTTCTGTCCAGGATTTCCCCAGCTCGTTTGGGAGTTCGCCAGGCAGCACCCGAGCATGCGAGTGACGTTCGACAAGGGAGAGGCGGATTACTTTGCGGTCTCAACCCGGGTGGATATCGACAAGGAATACACGGGCGAAGTCGTGGCGCGCGTTCAGCGCCACGGTTTCGATTTCTTCATGGTCAAAAAAAAGGCGCCACGCAGCAAACGGGGCAAAAAGTGACCTGGGGGGCTGGTATGGTCTCCGGTGAATGCGGAGTGCCTACCCAGAACCCAAGGCGCTGCCGAGCATCGAATCCAATCCAAACCCCATGAACTACAAGCTACTCTTTCCCACGTATCGAACCCGTTACCGGTTCGTGCAAGAGTGTTTGCACGGTCCTCTTCCAGGCGGAAAGTTCGCCCGCGGGCTGAACTTGGGATCTGGCGAAGGGGACTATGACCCCATGATTGCCGAGCGTTGCCAGCATTTGACCTCCTGCGATATCAACGCCGGGGATGTGGCGTTTGCCAAGCAAACCAACGCGGGTGTGGACAACTTGGAGTATCAAGTGATGGGCGCCCTCGACCTTGATTTCCCCGATGGGAAATTTGACCTGGTGGTCTCTGTCGATGTGCTCGAGCACGTGGAGGATCCCCAGCGCATGATGCAGGAAGTGGGCCGCGTTTTGGCACCTGGTGGAGTGGCGATCATGACGTTTCCCCAGACGAAGTTCCCGATCACCTACGATCCAATCAATGGAATGCTGGGGCGCAAAGTAGTCTCCCTGGGCGCCTATGCCTTCGGCCATGAGACTCTGATCGACTGTGCCGTGTTTGAGGACTGGGCCCATGGGGTCGGTTTGGAAACCGTCACCAGGCGAAACCTAAGCAGCTACTTGGTTGGACTTTGCGAAATGTACTGGCCGGGAATCCTCCAGAGCCTATTCAAGTCGAACTCCGACAATATCTCGGAAGGGGAGTCAGGTCAGAGCAGCCTTCGGCCTTCCACCAAGGAGCCGAAACTGGTCTTTTTGACCGATGCTTTGATCGGCCTCGATCGCGCAGTATTCGGCAAACGGTCCCACGCGGTTGGCGCGGGTTTCGTCCTGCGCAAGGGCCTCTAGCAGCCCAAATTCGGCGCATCTGGCGTTCGAATGCAGCGTCGGGGTTGCCCTCCGAGCGCAGTGAATGAATGGTGCGGGAAGGGGGACTTGAACCCCCACGAGCAAGCTCACAAGAACCTAAATCTTGCGCGTCTACCAATTCCGCCACTCCCGCAACCACGGGCAGAATAGCGCTTTGTTCACCGGGTGCCAGCAGATTCTGGGCGATGGCGGCTCGGGGTATGACCGTCCGTTGAAAAACCCGTGAATCCTGGGTCGCCGTCTTCTGATTTGCGAAGGATAGGCGAAGGCCTTCCGCCGGGGAGGCTTGCGGCGGGCCCGTGGATCGGGAATGGGGCCTGGGGCTAGTCCTGCGGCTTCAGCAGATGTTCGGCGGCCTGGCGCAGGGCCTCCAAGGACTCCTGGTTGACCTCATCCAGGCCCGCTTCGTAGGCGGCCAAGGTTTGCGGATCGTAGTCTGCACGGCGAAATCCATGCTTGCCGCGGAAGGCCTTCATGAAGTGATTTCGTTTGCGGTCGAGCTGATCCTGGGCTTCGACCCAGGCGGTCATTTGCTCCTGAAGGCGGGTGATGCCTGCATCGTCCAATCCATCCGGCCAGAGCTTGTGGAGCACCTCTTCGGCCTGGGGGGAAAGGTCTAACACCACGGCAGCTTCCTTACCGAGGCCGCATTGGCCCTTCCCGCCGGGTGACATGGTCGCTTTGCCAGCCTGGGCGCCGCGGGAGTTGTAAACGGCTTCCTGAAGGAACGTCTGGGCCAGTTCTTGGTGGGTGGGCTCGGGCATGGTCGCTCCGCGGGTTGGGGGAGCGGTGCTCGACCCCATTTGCAAAAATACAGGCCACACCCGAAGTCGGATGCGGCCTGTTTTCGTTCCTAGCAGTGCGCTTCGTAGGCAGCGGCGAGGTCGAGGGCCAGGGCATCGGGGCCCTTGCCTTCTATGTCCTGGCGCTGGATCATCTGCAGCAGTTGACCGTCCTTCATGATGGCCATCTGGGGGGAGCTGGGGCGGTAAGGCTTGAAATACTCGCGGGCGCGGGCGGTGGCATCACCTTCCATTCCGGCGAACACAGTCACGATGTTGGTGGGCTTTTTCTCGCCCATGAGGGACAGGCGCACGGCGGGGCGGGCACTGCCAGCAGCGCATCCGCAAACCGAGTTCACGATGACGAGGGTGGTTCCGTCCGCCTTCATGGCCTGGTCCACTTCCTCGGGGGTCAAAAGTTCTTTGACGCCGATGGAGGTCAACTCGTCGCGCATGGGCTGGACCATTTGGGGGTCGTACATATTAAGGCTCGTTTGGTTTGGTCGGTTGGGAGCGTGGGCTCCGGTTGGAGAATTCGCGTGAAGCGAGGCGCCAGTTTAGACCCGATTTCGGGGTAAATCTACCGCGTACGGGAGAATCAGGGTGCTTTGGGGGGCCCGAAAGGGGGTGGTCCCCGGTGAATCCATCAGGGAGCCTGGGTTGGCACCACCCGACTTTTGTGGAGTTGGACCTCCGACGCCGCCCCAACGTGGTTTACTGACCGCTACGAACCTGCCCGATCCAAGCCCCCATACCGCACTCCCATGGAGCCCCAATTCACGCGTACAGGATTCATTCTCTATGTGCCCCAGTACGAAGCCTGCGTGAATTTCTATTCTCGGGTGCTGAAGCTTCCCACCCTGTTCACAACGGGTGATTTGACCTGCTTCGAGTTGGGGGATTCCTATCTAATGGTGGAGCCCGGTGGGCCGGAGCGGCGTGACGCCGAGCACCCCACGTGCTTGCGCCTGAATGTGCCCGATGTGAAAGGCCAAGCCGACCGGTTGCAGGCCCAGGGCGTGCCCGTGGACTATCAAGAGCATGACTGGGGCACCGTGGCAAAATTCGAAGATCCGGCGGGCAACCTGATCGCATTCAAGGACGATCTACGGTTCGAGCGCCAGGTGTCCGGGGCCAAACAGCAGAAATCCTAGGGTTCGCAAGAACGGTCAAGTGGG
>JARGOW010000443.1 GCA_029212955.1 Planctomycetota bacterium
GTTGTTGGTGACCGGGCTCCGCGGTTACGTGGAAAAACTGGGCGGGGAATTCCCTGCCGATCGCTGGGGCAAGATCAAGATGATCGTTCAATGCATGGCCGTGGGCGGCGTGCTTTGGTTGGAAGCCTACAACTGGCCCGACGCCTGGTATGGTTTCTGGAGCGGGCTCGTTCACGTTTTGGTCTGGCTGACCCTCATTACGACGGTGGGCTCGGGCATCAATTACGTGGTCCACACCGCGCGCTTCCTCAAAGTCGAGGTGGATGAGTAGCATGGGCAAAGTACTCAGCAAGATCCTGGATTGGCGGTTGATGTGCGTGACTTCGGGAGGCCTGGGCCTGGCGCCGGTGGCGCCCGGTACCTTTGGCACATTGGGCGGTGTGTTGATCGCCTGGCTGTTGATTGGGACCCAGGCGTACTTGGCTTGGGTGCTCGTGGCTTGTGTGGCGGTTTACCTGCTGGGCCGTGCTCTCGCACCCTGGGCTGAGAAAACCTACGGCAAGGATCCTGGCCTGTACGTGCTGGATGAGGTGGTGGGGTATCTGGTGACCGTGGCTTGGATTCATCCCCCCACGCCCCTGGCCCTGGGCATGGGATTCGTCATTTTCCGCTTTTTCGATGTGCTCAAACCGCCTCCCATACGGCGTCTGGAGCGTATTGGCGGAGGAGACGGGATCTTGCTCGACGATGTGATGGCAGGGGTTTACGGTTTTGGGGTCATGTTGATCCTGCGCTACGCTTTCCCCGGTTCTGAAACCAGTCTTTGGGCCATGGGGCAGTAATCCATGGGCCTCGCATTCCGCTTTGCTGTCGGGGTTTCCCTGGCGCTCATCCTGGTGATGGGAGGAGCTGGGTATTACTTGTTCCAGCGCACGCAAGCGGTGGTGGAGAATCGAGTGGATTCGGCCTTAAGTCGGGCCGCCGCCGAGTCCCAGACCGCTGCGAACATTGTGGAGGGCGCCGATGGTCACCATCGTGAGCTGTCCAAGAAAGGCATCCTGAAGGGCAATGGGGTCATGCGCATGGATGTGGAAATCCTGGCGGGTCCGAACAAGGGCAAGCGGGCCCTGCGCTACTCGACTCCGGATGGGGCCAGCATCGTCGTACCGCCCGAATCCAAACGGGGCAAAAAGAATGACCTGTTCTCCCTGTTTACCTTCGTGACCGGCATGGTCATCCTCGTGGGCGCCGGTGTAGCGAGTTTGATCGCCAAGCGCGCGGCTCAACCCCTCGAGGATTTGGTTCAAGATGTGCGTATCATCGCGCGGGGAAATCTGAGTCACCGGACCCACGTTCGGGGTCCAGGTGAGGTGCGACAGTTGGCTTCGGCCATCGACCGCATGGGCGGTTCCTTGGCGGAGGCCCAGGCGTCTGAGGTGGAGCTTGGGGTTCGCATGCGCGAGCGTGAGGTTGCCCTGGAGGTGGCCAAAGCGTTGCTGCCTTCCGAGGAGCCCTGGGTAGATGGTTACCGGATTATGGGAGACTTCGTGGCTTCGGATGAGCCTGGCGGAGCGTTCTTCGATTTCTGCGGTGATGGAGCGCGTCCCATTTTCATGGTCTGCGACGTGAGCGGCCAAGGCGTGCCGGGTTCCCTGGTGGGCGCCACGGCCCGGGCTTACCTGCGAAGTACGCTTCAATCGCAAACAGATTTGGCCGAGGCTTTGGGTTGGGTCAATCAGCAGCTGCACAGGGACGTGGAGCGTGGACTGTTCGTGACGGCCATGGTCGTGGTGTTGGATCCGATCGAACACATCGCCCATGTGGCTTGTGCAGGACATAAATTGCCGCTCCTGCGCTTTGACGCGGAAGAGGGGCAGTTGAAGTCCATGCAACCCAATGGCTTTGCCCTGGGTTTCGATTCGGGACCCATGTTTGAACGTCGCTTGGAAGTGGTTCACATGCCGTTCCAACCGGGCGACCGCCTGGTCTTGGCAGGCGCGGGGATCGCCGAATTGCCCGCGGCCAGTGGCGGTGGGGAATGGGGTGAAAAGGGCCTATACCGGTCCATTATGCAGCATTCCGCTCTGGAGGCCCCCGAACTTGTGGCGGCCGTTTTGCAAGATGCCGCCAAGTTTTCCGGACATGAAGTGCCACCCTCTGACTATTCCCTAGTCGTAGTATCCCGCGACCTGGCCTAGTGATTCACCCACCATGGAAATCTCCGAATTTCAAAAGCTCATCGAGCGCATCTATTACGAAAAGGACTCCGCCCGCGGTTTGGAGGGGACTTTCATGTGGTTCGCCGAGGAGTTCGGCGAGTTGACCCGAGCCCTACGCCGCGATACGCGAGAAGAACTGTCCGGAGAATTCGCCGATGTGTTCGCGTGGCTGTCTTCCCTGGCATCCATCGCCGGCATCGACCTGCAGGAAGCGGTCATGCAAAAGTACGAAAAGGGCTGTCCGCGTTGCTTCCAGGCCCCTTGCTCCTGCTGAGATCCGACCATGGCGGAACTCTTCGAGAGCGAAGAGAGCCTCTTTGTTGAGGTTGCACTAGCGAAACCGGTCCGCCGGGAATTCACCTATGCGGTGGATCCTTCCCTGGTCGATCAGGTTTCGCCAGGTGTGCGGGTTTCGGTGCCCTTCGGCCGCCGGCGCGAAGTGGGTGTGGTCGTGGCCGTGAGCCACGAATGTGACCTGCCCGCTTCCAGGGTCCGACGGATTTTCGAGGTGCTCGACCAGGAAGCGGTGGTGGGTCAGGATTTGCTGGACTTGACCCGTTGGCTCGCTGACTACTATGTCTGCGCCTGGGGCGAAGCCCTGGCCGCGGTGTTGCCCGCGGCTCTAAAGCGCGAGGGTGAGCAGCGCAAGGTCACCATGCTGAAGCCTGCGGAGGGTATTGGAACGGCTGAGTTGGAGGAACTCGACGGGAAGTCGGACAAGCAGTTTCGCTTGCTACGCACCTTGATCGAAGCCAGCGGACCGCTCGTACGATCGGAAGTCCTCAAGCGCCTGGGCCTTTCTCCCTCGCCTGCACAAACCCTGGTTCGCAAGGGTTGGGTGATCGAAGAAAAGGTCGAACCCACGGCGGATTCACTAACCGCAGCGGATGGGGATGGAGGTCGCGTTCGCCCTGAAACCCTCAGCCCGGACCAGGAAACAGCCGTTGCAGCCATGGACGTGGCCCTCAAGGATGACGCGGGAGGGACCTTCCTGTTGCACGGGGTCACCGGAAGCGGAAAAACCGAGGTGTATTTGCGCACCATTGAAAAGGCCTTGGCCCTGGGCCAGGGAGCGATCGTGCTCGTGCCCGAAATCGCACTGACCCCACAGACCGTGGGTTGGTTCGCCTCGCGTTTCGGCCAGGTGGCGGTCATGCACAGTCGTTTGACCGATCGGCAGCGGTTGCAAATGTGGCGCCGTGTTCAATCCGGGGAGTTGCGCGTCGTTGTGGGTGCACGTTCCGCGATTTTCGCCCCCGTGCAAAACCTGGGAGTCATCGTGGTGGATGAGGAGCATGAACCCTCGTTCAAGCAGGGCTCCACGCCGCGTTACCATGCCCGCGATGTGGCCGTGGTGAGGGCCAAGCGCTGTGGTGCGGTGTGCATCCTTGGTTCAGCTACGCCCTCGCTCGAGACCTTCGAGAATGCACGCAAGGGGCGCTATCACCTGCTGACTTTGGCCTCCCGGGTGAATTCGAACAGCTTGCCGGAAGTTGCGATCGTAGATATGAAGGGCGAGAAGGGCAACCCGATGATCTCCCGTGTCCTGCGCGATCGGATCGTGGAAGCCATGGGCCGCAAGGAGCAATCGATTTTGTTCCTCAACCGGCGGGGATTTTCACCCACCCTTTGGTGTGGATCCTGCTACGAGGTCGTGCGTTGCAAGAATTGCGACGTGGCCATGACCTACCACCGCGGACACGGCCGTATCGTGTGTCATTCGTGTTGCG
>JARGOW010000444.1 GCA_029212955.1 Planctomycetota bacterium
TCCCCAAAACTCGCTCCAAAACATCGGCCGCCCCAGCGCCCGACGCGCTATTGTCGTTTTGATCTCCGTCCACGCCGATTGCGCCGCTGTCTTCCAAGGGGGCCGCAACGACAATCGTTTCACCGGAGATCCCCACCTTGGATCCAAATTGATCGCCAGCGCCCGGGTTGGAAGCCTTCAAGTAAGCCTGTTGACTCCACACCCCCCCGATACGCTCAAAAACGTAAGCTGCGCCCGAGTCCGGGCTGCTGTTGTTGCTCTGGGTTCCATCGACTCCAGAGGCATTGCTGCTTTCCTGGAACGCACCGACCACCAACAAATCGCCCGACAGCGCCAAGGAAAACCCAAAGCCGTCCCCCACGTCCGTATTGGACGCTTTCAGGTAGGCCTGCTGGGCCCACACTCCCGCGCTGCGTTCGAACACATATACAGCGCCTGATTCGTGGGATGAGTTGCCGCTCTGGTCGCCATTCACTCCTGTGGAAGACCCATCCTCTTGCCAGGCCCCGACCGCGACCGTCTCACCGAAAATGGCGACCGCATTGCCAAACTGATCCCCATTGTTCGTGTTGGAAGCCTTGAGGTAGGCCTGCTGACTCCACACGCCTCCAATACGCTCAAAGACATAGGCCGCTCCAGCGAAGAACGCGGAGTTGTCACTTTCATTGCCGTCCACACCCGTGGCCATGCTGGACTCTTCCCAAGCGCCCACGACCACCAGGTCACCCGAAACCGCCACGGAGTTCCCAAAGGAATCCAGGAATCCCGCATTGGATGCTTTCAGATACACCTGCTGCGCTATGGGGTCGATGGTCAGTGGGTACTTGGCATCCGCCTCTTCGATTACAATTCGCAACCGACTTCCACCGCCTGCGAAAGTGGCCTGCTGTGTCGTCCCCTCGGCATCAAACACCGTGAGTCCGGCATAGGTGAGCACCGCCTGCTCTCGGTCATCCATGAAAGTCACGCCCGTCCCGTCGCCTAAAACGCTCGCGCGCAGGTCCCCGCGCACATCCAGGGTGAAAGTCAAGGGCCCCATTCCACCGCTGGGTCGCTCGGTCAGGGTGTACCCATGCTCCAACCCGCGAGTATCATTTACGTACCACTCGGTCAAAGCGTCAGTCCATGTGTACTCCATGCGACCGCCATCGGCGCAGGGGGACGCTTCACCCGAAACCCGCGACCCGTGACCATCGAATCCGAACGATTGCAGTTGCAACCCCCACGACCATGCGCCATCCCCCGGCTGCGTTGTGAATCCGCGTCCATCGAAGTACGTGCTCCAATCCTGCCCCGGGTTGCGCGCCAGATAGCCTCCCGCTCCCGCAACGTCATCCGCCACCACCTGGTACCGGCCCGCATCGTAGATCTCCCGAATACTCGACCAATCCCCAGTCGAGAGTCCGGCGGGCGAAGTGTCCGAAGCGCCGGTCCCCTGCGCCACCAAGGGCGAGGTGAGCAGAACGTGGATCCATATCGATAGGCAGTGGACGTGCAAAGACGCGAGTTTCATGGGACAGCGGTGGGGTGAAGTACGTGGAACGACCCCCAACTTAGCACATGACCGAAAAATCAGACGCTCCAAGCCACCGGGATCAGGAAGACCGGCAATAGATGGGCCGATCGGACTTCCCGCACCCCTTGACTCAAACCCGTTGGGCCAGCCGAAACCCGTGCATGCGGCGTAGGGGCGCTTCTATCCGTATGAATTCGACGCCGGGCCCATCGAGCAGACCTACACGAAGTACGAGGGCAATGGGCGCATGGTCGTCATCGTCATGGTTAACTCCCCCATGATCCAAATGATGGCCATAATGTTTTCCCATCCCGCCATGCTAGGCGATGGTCAAGAGTTGATCGAATACGATGCGGGCAAGACCATCCTCACCAAGAAATCCAACGGCGCAGAATTGCAAATCAAAATTGGCCCCAAGGACATGGCCACAGGAACCGTACGCAACAAGGGCGAAGTTTTCCTGCTTAAGCAGTTATGGCCAGCAGGTTGTGAACAACATGAAAGCCGCCCTGGACCAGTAGGGTATTTCCGATGGCAGGGGGCGGACCATTTACCTCCCCCTGCTCCGAATGGATTGGCGGCTCAGACGGAATGAATCGCGGCGTGGATTCCCCTCAAGCCCAGTTCGATTTCTTCCAGGGGTGGACCGAAGGAGAAGCGGACAAAGTCGCCCCAGCGGCAGGCCCGGTCGGGGCGACGTTTGCCGGGATTGATATCGAAGAAGCCCCCGGGAACACAAACGACTTTCTGGGCGAGGGCTGCTTGGAAAAACGAGGTTCCGGTGTTGCAGTGCTCCGGCAGGCCCGACACGTCACCCCAGCAATAAAAACCCCCGTCGGGTTCGGGGTCCACGCGAATGCCGAGTTGCCGTAGGCCTTCGAGCATGGCGCTTCGCTTGGCTGTGAAGACCGTGCGGATGGCACGGGCTTCCGCTGCGGCGCGGTCCGGCTGCATGAGTTCTAGGGCTGCCAACTGCATGGGCCTGGGCGCTCCCCCATCCAGGTAGCTGCCGGCCGAGGTGACCGCGTCGATGATCGCGGTCCATGAAATCCGCAGGCCTGGATAGCGCCAGTTCTTGGTGAGGCCGTCCACCAGCACCACCGGATCCTCGTTCACGTCCTCCACAAATGCAGCCGCGGATACGGGCCCCTCGCTGGCCCCGTAAATGTAGTGGGAATAGAACTCATCCATGATGAGGGTGCAGTCGAACTCCCGGGCGCACTGGACCCAGCTGGCCAACTCCTCGCCCTGGATCAATCGACCGGTGGGGTTGCATGGGTTGGAAACCAGCAGGGCGGAAAGGCCCCGGCCCAGGATCTCCCGTTCCAGTTTCTCCCGGTTGAACGTTCGCAGTTCATGGGGCTCGGTCAGGATCGGGATCGGAACGAAGGTTCCGAATGTGGACAGCAATTCCTCGTAGGCCGTGTAGTCCGGCAAGAAGTGCCCCACATTCGTGGCCCCTACCGTGGAGAACAGGCGGGTCAAGGCCAACCGCCCACCGGCGCAAATGGACACGTTCTCGCGGGTGTATTGACTGGCTTTCCCCTGGCGGTAGCGCCGGTTGTACAACTCGGCCACGGCGTCGCGCAGCCCGTTCAAGCCGGCCACGGGAGCATACTCGTGCTCGTCGTTTGTGAAACTCACCCCATGCAACCGGTCCGGCGCACCGGGCAGCTCCCCGGTCTCTGGCGCCCCCTGCCCCAGGTTCGACCACCGATCGCGCTGCATGGAAAAGCCATGCTTCTCCGCTTCGGTCATCACATAGATCACGCCAGTGCGCGGCACCTTGCGAAAGGCCCGCGGCAATCCGATTCCTGAAAGGGTCTGCATGGCGGAAATCGTACCGAATCGCATTCCCCCCGAAGGGTTCTTTTTCCCGACAGCTTCCCACGATCTCCGGATCCCAACCCCAATGCAACGACCGCATGGGCACACTCCAAACAGGGTCAGGGAAAACCACAAACTCCGAAACCGTGGAGGTGTCCTGAGGTAGATCCCTGTGACGACGGTCCTTTTTTTTCGTCGGCCACTCCCAAGTCCACACGCACGAAATTCTGTGCGCGAAGGTCGCGCGCCCATCCCTAGCCGGGCGTGGAGGGTGACACGGCGAACACCTCGCACGGCGTGCGTGGCATGGCCCGTATCTCTTTCACAAACTCTCCCACCTCTCCAACCAGGAAGCTCGCATGTGGTTGTTCGCACCTTTGCTTTTGAGTTTTGCCCCCCTTTCCGTGGACCGATCCGATCGGCCCGACCGAATCTTCCTCAAGGACGGCAGTGAAATTTCATGCCGTGTCATGTTCGAAGACGAGGGCCGAGTGCTGTACAAGGCCCACCAGAAGGTGGAAGAACTCCCACGCTCCC
>JARGOW010000445.1 GCA_029212955.1 Planctomycetota bacterium
CCCATCACGACCGCGCTCGACTGCAGGCGGAGTCGGATTTCGCCAGGCCCGTTGTTCTCTTTGGATTGATCGGGCAATCCAATGCGGACGGGGTGAATTGTCGGTACCGGGATGTGGATGATCCGGGCATGCCGGCCTCGGGGGAGTTTCCAGGGTGCTACATCTTTGACAAGGTGGCGCGCAAGGGGCGGTTGGATGTGAACTTGCCATCGGAGGTTCGTGCCTTGACGCCCGGTTATGCCAATGGGGCGCTCAAGCCGTGGAGCGATCCGAGCAATGATTTTTTCGGGCCAGAGCTCTCGTTCTGCTTGGACTATCAACGCAAGACTGGGCACACAGTGATTGTGGTCAAGCTGGCAATCGGGGGGTCTAGGGTGGGCAACGGGGAGTACTTCAACTGGAATGTGGACGGCCATGAAAAGTACAGCCTTCTCGACGCATACCTGCGTGGCTATTGGGGCCCCACGCTGAAGTGGCTCGATGGTCGCGCGAAGGACGTGCGGGTGGGAGGCATGATTTCGATGGTAGGCGCGTCGGATGCCAGGACGAAATCGGACGCCGAGGCCTATGCGGGTCATATGGCCGACATCATCCGAGTGACGCGGGAGTTCGTTCGCCCCAAGAATGGCCCCAACGTGCCCTGGCTGGTGATCAAAACACCGCGCATCACGCGGGACGGAATCCCCATCGGATTCCTGGACGAAATCCGCAAGTCACAGGATCGCATGGACGCCTTACCGGGCGTGAAAGTCCAAGACCTGGACCTGCCCTCCTTCCACCCCAACGACAAAATCCACCTAAACCCAAAGGGCGAAATCGCCCTCGGACGACAAATCGCCACTTGGGCCTCCCAGGTGGTTTGAGGGAGCGATTCGGAGTATGCCAGTCCGCTGCAGGACCGGTGACCTCCCCCCACATGGGCTCACCCCACCAGGGTGGCGCGGAAGCGTTTGTTTTTGATGCGGCCGGCGTTGAGTTGTTGGGTGGCGGCGCGGGCGGCGGGGCGGGAGACGGCCACGTAGGAGAGGCGGTCTTGGACTTCGATTTTGCCGACCTGGCCTCCGGAGAGGTTGCCGGCTTTTCCGGTGAGGGCGCCGACGATGTCGCCGGGACGGATTCGGTCCTTGCGGCCGCCGGAGATGAGGATGGTGGCCATCTCAGCCGGGGCGGCCAGGTCGCGGAGGATCGCGTGCAGGCCGGGGGTCAATTCATCCGAGCGGTCGATGAAGGGGATGCGTTGACCGGTGACTTCGGAGGCGGATTTCATGCGAGCATCGTCGGGGCCCCGGGAGAGCGAAATGGCCAAACCCTTTTTCCCTGCCCGACCCGTGCGGCCGATGCGGTGTACATAGATCTCCGGTTGATCGGGTAGCTCCAAATTGATGACCAGGTCCAGGTCTTTGACGTCCAGGCCCCGACCAGCCACGTCGGTGGCAACCAGGATGCGAACGCTACCGTTGCGGAAGCGCGCGAGTACCTGGTCCCGGTGGAACTGATCCAAGTCCCCATCGAGCCGGTCCACGCTCAAACCCGCGGCCGCAAGGCGATCCACCACGTCGGCGACCGTGGCCTTGAAGTTGCAGAAGACCAGGGCGGACTCGTGGGGATTTTGCTGGAGCAACCAAGCGAGGGCATGCACTCGTTCCTTCGGCCCGGTTTCTAACTGGAGCTGTTGGATGTTGTCGAGTTCGTCCTCGGGGGTTTCCACCGTGATGCGGTGGGCATTGCGCTGGTGCTTGAGGCTGATGCTCTCGATGGTCGGCGGGAAGGTCGCCGAGAACAATGCGGTTTGGCGGTCGTCGGGAAGCAGGCTCAGGATGCGTGTGACCTCGTCCCCAAAACCCATGTCCAGCATGCGGTCGGCTTCGTCGAGCACGACGGTGCGCAAGTCGCTCACGTCGAGGAAGCCCCGTTCCAGGTGATCGAGCACGCGCCCGGGGGTGCCTATGGCCAGGTGGACTCCGCGCTCCATGGCGTCCCGTTGCGGCCGGGAAGGGGCACCGCCAACCAACTCCACCACGGACAGACCCGCGTGGGCACGGGCGAGCTTGCGCATCTCCCTGGCAACCTGAGCGGACAACTCGCGGGTGGGGCAAAGCACGAGGGCTTGAACCTGGCGCTTCTGCAGATCCACTCGCTGCAGGATCGGCAACCCAAAGGCTGCGGTCTTGCCGCTGCCCGTTTGGGACTGCCCGATCACATCGTTTCCATCGAGCAGGATCGGGATGGCGGCGGCCTGGATGGGCGAGGGGCTTTCGTAGCCAAGTTGCGCGACGACATCGAGCAACTCAGGGGACAGATTCAGGGCTTTGAACGGGATAGACACCCAGGAACCATAGCGGACGGCTGGGCCGTGCCTAGCCCCACCATGGATCAAGATGGGCCCTACCACGGTTTGAGGCTCCATTGGTCCCGGTTGGGGCACACAGGCCATCGGGGAATAAAGAAACCCGCGCCCCAGCGTGGGCAGGGGCGCGGGTTCGGGTCGGGCAAGGCCGACGATCAGTCCTGCTTTCCGCTGGCGCTATTCAGGTAGCGGAAGAGTTCCGTGCCCGTGGAGAATAGGACGGTCGTTTCCTTGTCGATGGCGGAGCGGTAGGTCTCCATGGTCTTAAGGAAAGCGTAGAAGTCCCGGGACTCGGGGGTCTTGTTGTAGGCCTGGGCGTAGATTTCCGTGGCCCGCGCGTCCGCAGCACCGCGGATTTCCTGGACAGCACGGTAGGCTTCGGAGTCGATGACCGAGAGGTCCTTTTGGCGGTTGCCCAGGATCTTGGCGGCTTCGCCTTCGCCTTCCGAGCGGAAGCGGGATGCGATTTGCTGGCGTTCGGAGATCATGCGCTCGTAGATCTTTTCGACCACGCTGGGGTTGTAGTTGATGCGCTTGAATCGCACGTCGAGCAACTCGATGCCGAAGACCGCGAGCTTTTCGCGGGCCGCGGCTTGGATCTCCTGTTCGATCAGCTTGCGGCCTTTCGAAATCGGGTGCAAGACGCCGATGTTGCTGCTGCCGCTGCCGGACGCCACCAGGGTTTCGTCCTTGCTGGGAATGCGGCCGCTGGTGGTGCGAATGACCTCGATCAGGTCGTGCTTGGCGATGGCGTTGCGGGTTTCACTTCCCAGAATGTCATCGAGTCGGGATTGGGCGCTGCGCTGGTCGCGGAGGCGTTTGAAAAACACCAGGGGGTCGGTGATTTGCCAACGACCGAAGGTGTCCACCGAGATGTACAACTTGTCGCGGGTGGGCATTTCCGTGCGCTTGCCGTCCCATTCGAGGATGCGCTTCTCCACGGTGTTGACCTTTTGCACGAAGGGCTGCTTGAAGTGCAGACCGGCCTCTTTGATGGGCTCGCCCACGGGCTTGCCGAACTGGGTGATGATGACCTGTTCGGTTTCGGTGACCACATACATGGACGACCGCAACAGGACCGCAGCCACCACCAGGATCAGGACCAGGCCTCCGGATAGGATGTGCTTCATTATCGGTTTCCTCCATTCAGCATGGTTTGGGACCCATCCAGGTTGAGGAGGGGTAGGACGCCGGAAACGTCCTTGTCGAGGATGACCTTGCGACCCACGCGGGGTAGGACTTCACCCATGGTTTCCAGATACAAGCGTTGCTTGGTCACTTCCGGGGCTTTCAGGTATTCGGTGAGTTGGGCGTTGAAGGCGGAGGCGTCACCTTCGGCTTCGTTGATGCGTTGGGTTGCGTAACCCTCGGCCGTGCGGATCAACTGATCGGCTTCGCCGCGCGCGCGCGGAATGGACTTGTTGTATTCGCCATTGGCGTTGTTGATGGCGCTCTCGCGTTCCTGCTGGGCCTTGTTCACCTCGTTGAAGGAGTACTGAAACCCCGTGGGCGGGTTCA
>JARGOW010000446.1:0-1693 GCA_029212955.1 Planctomycetota bacterium
GTGCCGCCACCGAGTCGGAAATGAAAGAGAAGAAGGCCCGCGTTGAAGACGCCCTGCACGCAACCCGCGCAGCCGTCGAAGAAGGCGTCGTCCCCGGAGGCGGAATCGCCCTCCTCTCCTGCATCGACCCCATCGAACGCCTCAAGCTCAAGGACGATGAATACGTCGGAGCCCAAATCGTGCGCCGCGCACTAGAAGCCCCCCTCCGCCAGATCTCGACCAACGCCGGTCAAGACGGAGCGGTCGTGGTGCAAAACGTCCGTGCCGGCAAAGCCAAAAACTTCGGCTACAACGCTGCAACCGACACCTACGAAGACCTGGTAAAAGCCGGCGTCATCGACCCGACCAAGGTCGTGCGCTCTGGCCTCCAGAACGCGTCCTCGGTCGCGAGCCTCCTGCTCACCACCGACGCACTCGTCTCCGACGCCCCCAGCAAAGAAGAAGCAGCCCCCGCCGCCGGCGGCCACGGCCACGCGCACTGAGCGTAAACCAAAGCTTCAACAGCCAAGGCATCCCACAAGGGCCGCCGTTCCGCCCGGAACGGCGGCCCTTTCTCGTAAATAGGCCATCGTAGAAACGGCGAGTCGTACGGCCCTATCAACTTCCCAACACCCAACATTCACTCTGGTTGCAGAAGAGAAGGCTCACCCTCAACCGCCGAGCCTCCGATCAATGAAGCAGCTCCTGAACTAGCGGGGCTATCCACCATGAACGGAATTGATCTCCTCCACCTTTGCGAACCAGCTCAACGGGTACTCGCCAATCCGTCCCGCATCAAACTCGTACGGCATGCTTCACCTGAATGTGACTTGGAGCACCTTCATCAGATCGGGTTCTTGGAGGAATACCAAAGCTGTCAGGGCAAAGAGGTCTTCAAGAGCGCAGATTTCATCATATCTTTCTTGGCCGAATCAGGATCCCGTAGCCGCTTCATAGGCGTGTACCGGGTCGGATCGACCCAAAGTCCCGCACCCGCTTGGTCCGCGGATTACCCACACCCAGAAATGGACCCCGGCAACGTCTTCTACGATTTACAGAAAGTGCCCGGATTTGAATCGCTCGAAGAACGCCTGGTCATAGACTGGGGAGCCGCCACCCGTTCATGGGTGCAAAACTACAAAGCAAAACCCCTGATCGAAGTCTACCCCGAAGGCCACGTCCGTGACTTCCCTGGCTCTTTGGAATTCATCCTCACCCACGATGAACTTGCCAGAATAGTGCTCAATCCCGATGCAAATCGTATCTGGCATAAGATGCTTGGCGCCGTGTCCGGAATATACCTCATTACCGACATGGAGTCCGGTCAACTCTACGTCGGCTCAGCCTACGGCGCTCAGGGCCTCATCGGTCGCTGGACCCAATACGTCAAATCACATCACGGTGGCAACAAGAACCTGATCGAACTTCTAAACCAGGATCCGCACCGATACACCAACTTCGCTTTTTCCATCCTTCGCACCCTACCCAAGACTCTCACCAACCGGGAGGTCATTGAGGTAGAGAACCTCTTTAAACGGAAGCTTGGATCGCGAGCGTTTGGGCTGAATGGAAACTAGAGAGGCTCAGTCCATGTGCCTCATAGACCGAACCCATAGGATTGTGACTTGAGGGTATGGCCGTCTTGTGCAAGCTGGCGCCAAACAGCCCAATGACCGAACTCCTGTCTGGACTTGAAATACAATCCGAAGGTGCC
>JARGOW010000446.1:1703-3858 GCA_029212955.1 Planctomycetota bacterium
ACAAGTGGGTAAAATTCCGAATCTGCTGTTATCTACACCTAAGACCATCGAAGCTCCCTATTTTTGACGCCCGTCCGCACGACGACAACATGAGCGACCAAGCTATTCAGGAAGCCCAATGAAGCCCAGCCCTAAAACGATCCAAATCTTCCTTCCGGCGGGTGACCCCCAAGGTATCCGGGTCGCAGAAATCACGACTCGAATAGTGCAAGTCCTCGAAGTCCCGCGAAAGCTGTACGGCGAATTTGCCAAAATGCCGGTTAGCCAACAGGTCGGAATCTATGCCCTGTTTAGCTCTACTGAGGACACCGTTGAGAGCGTGTACATTGGTCAGTCCGGTGATTTGAGAACCCGATTGGGCCAGCATGATAAGTCTGATAGGTCGTGGGACAAGGCTCTGATCGTGGTCTCTAACACCAATAGCTTGACCCAAACCCATGCGCTCTTCTTGGAGTTTGTGTGCATTCGAGAATTGCGCTCTGCTGGGCGATACTCGGATAGCAACGGCAACAGCGGAACCAATCCCCACACCCCTGCTCCACTGGAAGCCGATTGCATGGAGATCTTTGAAACGGCTAGTACATTGATCACGACCTTGGGTTACCCATTGTTCGAACCCATCGCTCGGCGGTCAGATTCCAGCGATGAGCTTGCTGAGTTCCTTTGCAATGGGAATGGCTCGACTGGTCGGGGGACTTACACGCAGGAGGGCTTCGTCGTGTTCAAAGGTTCATCGGGTCCCAAAGCAAGTACCGATTCACTAAGTAAACACAGCTATGCGAAGCTCCGACCCCGACTCATCAGTGAAGGTGCAATTGAAGAAGTTGCGGATCGCGTTGTTTTCCTGAAAGACTACCTCTTTGCCAGCCCAAGCGCTGCAGCCGTTGCTCTGCTTGGGCGATCTGCCAACGGACGCACGGAATGGAAAACAGAGAATGGTCAAACGCTTGATGAAGTCTTGCGACAAGCGGACTCTGTTGCTCAGGCTGTAGAGTAGCGGCATAGCCTTCCAGGCAAATCATGTGGCGTACGCGGTCCCCTCAACTCCAAGATTGCCTCGCTACGCTAAGATAGGCAAATTCAAGACACGCATTAACCTTGGGTAACGGCCTTACTGGCCGAGGGTTCGCGGCACGGAAGACTTGTTCCCGGAGATGAATGCCTTCCAGCAAGAGTGGTACTTCGCTCCTTTCAACCTGGGTTGCTTGAGGGCGCGCTTGGTTGCGAATTCGGTTAGGGACTTGTGGAGTCTTTCCTGGCGGGTGGCTAGCTCTTCTTGGGACTCCTCTAGCAACAAAATGTCGTAGAGCCTGGAGCTCTCCTCACCTTCCTCCCACATGTCGGATGTGCCGGTATAACCCTTGGGGCGGCGGCGAGGCTTTCGCTTCCGGACCTTCTTGAATTCCTTGGCGTTGGCCTTGATTTGCTTTTCAATGGCACCGAGACGGTCGACGAGGCATTGCACTCGGGGTAGAGTTGGCGACTCGAGCAGGGCGGCACGTAGGAATCCGGGTAACTCAGCCTCGGAGTAGCGGGCCTCTACTTTGAGCAGGTACTTGGAGGCCTTGGGAAGTCTACAACGGCCCAGGGACGTGATGAGCGCTCCCCACTCGGCCTCCTCTCGGATGAGTTTGGCCAGCAAGGGCCGCAACTGAAACTCGGCAAGTTTGACAGCGTTGTCGGCCTCAATCTCAAACAATTCATGGGGTGCGTTGGCCCGGAGACGTTTGGCCCTTCCCAGCTCCCACTGGACGCTCTCGACCTTCTTGCGTGCCGCAATAGCTGCCTCCATGCGCTTCATGGAGCGGTCCTCCACTTCCGCAAACCACAGCTCGTGACCAGGCTGGCGCCCAAGGGCATAAGCTGCAGTAGTTCGAACGTGCCACGATTTTTCGGTGTTCATGGTCTTCACGAGAAACTGAAGCACAGCGGGGTTGGCACGGTTGCCATGCTCCACGCAAGCCTGACCAATGATCACAAGCGCCTGCATACGTTCCTCCATGGATGCGGTAGACCAGCCTGAGATCGCCTCGTTCAAGGCCGCCGCATCGGACTCCGTGTGATTGGTGCAAAGGGCCTGTGCACACCCCTCGCACGGAATCGGTTCGGACCAGGCTCGGTCCGACTCCCTGATCGCTTTTATCTTCTCGCTAAT
>JARGOW010000447.1:0-1927 GCA_029212955.1 Planctomycetota bacterium
AGGTCACCGCACGTTCGGTACGCTCCGCCTTCGGGTAGTCGGTATTGGGCGGGGTGTACAAACCGATTTGCCCATCGGCATCGGGGGACCAGGTGGTGGTTGTCAAACCTCCCAGGCTCCGGGTGGTTTCCGATTCGAGCAAGGTGAAAGGGCCAGCAATCCGCTCGACCGTGGTGGTCAGGCCCTTGTAGGTGGTATTGGTTTGCACCGGAAATCCGGTGTTGGACCGCAGGACCGTGCGCTGGGTGACACGCTTGAGCGGGTCGCGCTCAAAGGAGGTGACCACGCCGTAGCGGGACACGTTCTCCTCGATTCCACAGCACAATAGGTCCCAAATCTCCACGTCGGAGGCGTTGCTGTTGAAGAACTTCTTGGTGGGCCGACCAAACAGATCCACATGCATGGTCGTAGTACCCGGTTCGATGGCGCTCCAGGAATCTAGGTCCAGACCAGTAACAATGTCTGCATTCTTGACCTGGTAGACCTTGCCCTGGGAGTTGTAAAGCGTGGTCGTTTCGGTACCCGAGGTCACGCTGGTCACCAGCCCATGGGTCTCATAGGTACCGGCGCCTGAGCTGACGACTTCCGAATAGCTCCGGTTGCCCTGGTCCGTATAGGTATAAAGAACGACAGAGCCGTCCTCGTTTACCTTGGAGTGAATCCGGTTTGTCTGGATGGCTCCAGTCGCATTCTTGTTGAAGGCCACATAGGAAGTCAGCGGGGCGGCGGTGCCTAGAATGCGTTCCTTCTTGATGATCAGCTTATTGCCATAGGTGGAAGTGGTACGCACTTCCTTGGATACTTGCTGCCCTGCGATACTGACAATCCGAGTGTAGGTGTCACCATCCGTTGTCACCGTTTCAAGACGGGCATTGGCAAGGTCCGTGATCGGACTATCCATGAACGGGGTGTAGGTGCGGTAAATCCGCACGCCTGACACGGCATCGTCCAGGTCGTAGGTGTACTTGGCCCACATGCCATCGCTGGACTCAACCCTGTTGGGCCGACCGTCGATCAGGGCATTGTTGGAGTTCGAGTAATAGACATAGTTCGTCGTCACCGTTTCCGGCAAATCGAATCCCTGGGCATCGACTACGGTCTTGTGTTGAACAAGGCGATCTTCCCCATCGACGAGAATGAACTTCTCAAACTCTCGAGATACGAGCTCAAGAGTCGGTGCCCCGGTAGCTCCCGGTAAGGGGGTTACCGCCTCATACTTGCTTCTGGTTTGGTTGTAGTTGCTCGCATCCACATTGGCCCGGAAAAGAACCGTGCGCTTCCAGGGGTGGTACTCAACGGGATCCTGGGTGGTAGGATCCGGATGCAACTCTTCGAACGTGGTGCTGTTGGTAAACTCGTCAATGTTCCACTTGTAGATCTTGACGACCTCCGAGCCTGGAGCGAATCGCTCTGTGACCTGAACGTGGATGTCGCCATCCAGGTAGAGCCCGGGTGTTGCGTTGTAGACTTTGGACTCCAAGTACGGAACCTCCCCCGGAAGAATCGTGTGGAGCCCAGCAACGAATGCTCCCACTTGGTCGGTACGCCGGTAGCTCCGAATCGTATAGCCCTCTTCACCACTGGGTAGAGGGGTGATATCGGTCAGCGTATCGTCCGTGAGAAGCTGACGAAGGCTGTCGGCCTCGTAGATGTACTCAGCTTCGTAGTTTTCAATGAATTCCAGGGCCTTGGGAAGGAAGCCATCCGCCGTCTTCGTCTCGAGTAGGAACTTGAGCGTCACGCGGGAGCGGCCATCCGGATCCGACATGTTGGTCATGCCCACGTCCGGGTTGGTCAGGTACTCTGCCTTGGCGGCCCGCTTGGAGTCGAAGATTTTCGGGATCCGTTGGGCAGCGGTGGCCATGGACGTATGCCGGCCATAGCTGGCTTGGCCCGCCTGGTGCACAAACAGGGCACTTCCCGCCTC
>JARGOW010000447.1:1937-3187 GCA_029212955.1 Planctomycetota bacterium
GGATCGTAGGTGTCAATGATGGGCGGGTCATCGGGGTCATCCGGGATGATAATGATCTCTTCCTCCTCGATGACCTTGCCCACGCCCTCCTTCTGCTGGGCGCTACTAGCAAAGAAACTGAATCCGGTTTTCGCCAGCAGGCCAACGAAGAAAACGGAAAGGGCCAACGTGTAGATCGACTTCTTGATCATGGATCGGGTGCGGCCAGCTTGTGCGCCGCGCAATGGAAGCAAATGGAAAAACCATCGGCCGCAAAATAGAGAGGCCGTGGGGAGTTGGGTGTGAACCTAGCTTTGCGCGACATCGAAAAACAAACAGCACGCGACGATAACTCACGCGGTCTCAAATCGATTGAACACGCCGCGTAGCTGTACGTTGCGTCGCGGTGCATTTGCAGAGCGTGAAGGCTGTTTTGCTTTGGCGTCGGAATTTCGGCGCGACATTCCGGCACATCGCGTGTTGAAAAGTGACCCGATTTTGAAGGACCTGTTTGTCACCCTTGGAATGTACATGGCGTGCCTTCAGTCGATCGCCCACACGCCTCTCGTTCGACTCCAAAGAAGGTGTGTAGCGCCATTGGGCCACATGCGATCCCTCGAATATGAATCCTCGATTTGCCCCTGTTCCAGCTCTCGCACGTGGGCGAGAAACCTGCTCTCGTCCCATTGTATGGCCAATTCGGAGGCGGTGGATCCCGCAAGGGATAGGGCGAGCCAAACCAGCAAGTACGGCCCTGCGTGCTTCAGCTTTCCAGCCCAATACATGGGCAACAGGAAGCAAACCACGGGCAGGTAGCCGAGCATTGAGCTGAGGCCAAAACTCACCAGCCCCATTTCCCAGTCCCCTCCCAGCACCTCGAACATGGTGCGGGACCACCCATGCAAAACAAAAGACATCAATGCCACGGCCAGGCAGTACCAGCGGAGCATTGAATGGAAGCCCCTCAATCTACAGCTGACCGGCCGCCTTCACGTCCAGGTATTCGCTGGCCAGGGCCACGGGGAGGTCTTCGGGCAGTAGGTCTAGGGCGCGGATGCCCATGGCCTTCAACTCACGAATGAGCTTGCTGCGTTGCTCCACGTATAGGCAGGCGGAGGCGTATTCGAGGGCGTCCTCGTGGGTGACCACGGGTTTGTCCAGGATGGCATCCACGCTGCGCTCGCGCAGGCTTGCGATGACCACCAGGTGGCGGCTACCCAGCAGATGACACGAAGCGATCAGGTCATCCCTGTCCTCGGGGCGCAGGTGGC
>JARGOW010000447.1:3197-3857 GCA_029212955.1 Planctomycetota bacterium
GACGACGCAGCATGAGTCGCGCGGCGCCCTCAAAATCCGACACCTGGCGGGAGGCTTGAAAGTTGTAGACCGTCCCCAGCACCGCTGGCATTCCGCCCACGCCCTTGACAGGGGGAAGCCAAGTGCTTTGACCACCGAACGAACCGATGGCCACACTGTCCCCCTGGCGCAGGGCCACATAGGAAACGAGCAGGAGCGCGTTCAAGCAATGGTCCAGGAGCGGCAGTCCCTGGTCCACGGCGCGCATGCGTTGGCCGCAGTCCACCAGGCCACGCGCTGGTCTCGCTCCTCCTGGTATTCGCGCACGATGAGTTGGTTGCGGCGCGCGGTGGCCTTCCAGTCGATGGAGCGTTGCAGATCGCCCTCGCGGAAGTCGCGCAACTGATGGAAGTCCAAGCCCTCGCCCCGTCGCCGTTTCTTGCGCACACCGGTGGCCGATGCCTGACCTTGCAGGGCCATGAGCGAATAGCGCACCACCGGGGCAAAGTCGGGGTGTACCTGAATGTCCACCGCCCCACCCACTCGAATCACGCGCTGCCAAAAACCCCACGGGGAATTCAAGCGCAGGTGCATGGGCCCCAAGGGCGTGTCGCCCCTCCGGTCAAACCGCAGGCGGTACGTTCGTGTGTGCTGGGTACCTGGCTCCAACGCGCAAAGAAT
>JARGOW010000448.1 GCA_029212955.1 Planctomycetota bacterium
AGCGAGGCGGTTCGGCCGGCGGACTCGTCCTCCGCGAACAAACCCCGGGTCCGCTCGACGAACATCCCCTGCTTGCTCCTCGATTGGTGAAGACTCAACACCATGGCACCAATCGCATGCGGATTTTTGTCACCTTTCCAGCACACACTCAAACGAATCCACACCTGACTCACGTTCGCAGTGGAAAGCTCCCAAAGGACCTCAGTCGAAAACAGAGGGTCTTCCTCTAAGACATCCCCCAGGATTGGTGTGGCCCACTCCGGCAGCCCTTCGGTGACCCCAATGATTTTGCTTTTTGAATGGCGAAAGGGACGGAGTCCACCAAACACGGATCCCATTCCCCCCATCCAATCCTCGAAGTCGTGCTCCACGGCCCACGTCCCCGTGCTTGCCGAAGCCGAAACCGGTCCGTGATCCCAATACTTCCAACAACCTATACCAGGATAGCCTCCGAGGAAGTTTGGCCCGACTCCAGAAGCCGAGAGTTCACCCTTTCTCAGCGCGGATAGCCACGCATCTAGATCAGGTTGGACCCTGTCACTCAAACTCTCCGCCTGGTCGCCGGTCAGTCCTTGCAAGGGCTGTGCAGACAAAGATGGGCCTCCCAACAAAAGGAAGCCCATCAAGAAAGCTTGGCGCAACATGAATGCGGCCGACAAGTGCGCTACGGACAGACCACGAAGGACATGGCCGGGCTGACGCCCACGCTCGGCATTCCGCGCAGGGGATCTCGATACACACATTGCGTGTAGACCGTGGTACCGGGCGTCAAGCCAGCATTTTGCAGGAAGGCCCCGGTGAACTGGAATCGGAAAGAGCCATCACAGGTGGTACCACCCGGGCCGCCTCCACCGGACAACTCCGGCAGAATGGCGAAGTCAAAGGGCGACCCCACGCAAAGGTTCGTTCCAAAGCGGGTGGAGGGCCCAGGGTTTGTCCCCCAGATCCACAGACCAAATTCCTCATTGATCACCCGACCAACGCCCACTGTGAGTGCGCTGGATCCCGAATACGAAGCACGACCCGCATAAAGCATGGCGGATTGACATCCGGCCGAGTTCACGTCGCCAGGACAAATGATGGAGATGTCGCAGTCCACAACCGTGATGACCAGATCACCCATGGTTCCCGCCTCGCAGGGCAAGACCTTCCAAAACGGTGTGCCGGTCGTGGTCGGGTCCAAAACGTTCGCGAACAGATTCTGCGCGCTCAACACATAGGTTCCCGGTTGGGTGGGAGCCACAAGTGCTCCGGTCGCAACAAACACCGGCGCCGCGGGCATGGCCAAACCAGGCTGGAGAACGCCGACAGGTTGTGGAGCAAAGGTGTTCAGAATCGTGTTCTGGGCACCGCCCACCTGGATGAGATCGCCGCCGGAGGGTGTTCCACCGAACCCCGCCGGGTTGTTGATTCCATTGGGAGCCACAAACGCGGTGACCGCGCTGGTGGGCGACACGGGACTCAACGCTCCTCCATCAAAGGTGAGATCGAAGGCGAACATGGCCAAGCCCTGGTGGGCCCCGTCCGTGGTCTCGGCATAAACGCCGTAGCTCACCATGTCACCCGTTCCAACCGTGACCGCGGAGGCTCCTCCGCTGACGATGGTCAAATCCAAGTCCGTGGCCGATGCGGAACCGCATAGCGCGAGTGCGAGGGCCAAGCCCAACGTGTTTTTGATGCCAAGTTTCATTGCGCTGTCCACACCCGTTGAAGTTTGCCGAATTCCACCAAATCGAAGTCGCCATCCGCGTCCACGTCGCACAGGGCTCCGGGATCATCGGCCGTCAGGGGCACCGACGGGGCTGGTCCGGTCATGAGCGGCTCCAAGAAGAACCAGTCGAACTCGGTCAAATCATTGTCCGTATCCCAATCGAATTCCGCCCTTCCCAAACTGGCCAGGAAGTCGGCGACCAGATCGCGGTCCGCGCTGGACAGTGCCTGGTATGCGATGCGCGAAGCATCGGACTGTCCGAAGTGTTCGGCAACCGCCAGATCGATCAAGCCTCCAAAGGAAGCTCCCGTCGCGCGCCCGTCGTGCAGCAAGGCGCTGCGCTGGGCCAACCCCCATAGGGGCCGCGTCATCATGATGGTTTCGGTGGCGATGCCGTCGACGATGCCGTCCCCCAAAGCTCCCATGTCGTGCAAAAGGAAGTCGGAGTAGGGCCGGATCAGGACACCGGAAAGTGCTGCCTCCGGCACCGTACCCGTGGTGAAGCTCGACACATGGCAATCCGCACAGCCCACCTGCTCGAAGAGAACCTCACCCGCCATTCCGGTCCTCGGCGTCTGTGCCGGAGCGGCCAGGAAGCGTTGAAAGTGGGTGAAACGCTGGGTCAAAGTAAAGCCAGCGGCGTCCGCGTGATCCTCAGGATCCGCCACCGAATCGCAACCCGCGAGCAACCCCACATCGCCGTTGGGAGCATTCTCCGTCGGAGCAAACGCACTGGTCAAACCCATTTCATTCAGGGAAGCGTCGATCGAAAAGGACTCCACGGTCGAGACACCGCCTTTCCAACCGAATCGACCGAGAACCATGGGTCCGCCGGGACTTTCCAGGGGCTGGTTGTACCGGGGGATGCCTTGAACGGACACGGGCTGGGCCGCTTGAACCGCGAGGATATCCGCATCGGGGATACTCTCGATCAGACCCGCCCCAAACAGGGCCGGGGTTCCGCGATGGATCTCATGGTCCGCTTCCGGCGGAACCACTTCCCGACAAGCCACATCCAGGGACTGGTCTTGCAACAGGGTGCCACCGAGGCCCGCCAGGGGATCGAAGGGAACCGGCCCCACCGCAGCCTTGCCAAAGCGTGTCACACGCCGGGTGGAGAATCCCCCCACCGCGGGAATGTTGTGACAAGAAACGCAGCTGACCTCATTGAAGATCGGACCCAAGCCCATGGCCTCGGTCAGCGGCGTGCTGAACTGCACCAACCCCTCCTCAAAGTGCTGCAATTGAGTGGGGGTCAAGCCAAGCAGGGGCTGCCCCATGAGGGGCTGCGGGTCCTGGGCTAGCGCGCTGCCACCGGTGGCGAGAAGCACCAATGGCAATACATAGCGCGCACGGAGAAAGCGCGCCGATTGGGGCGTGTGGAACTGTTTCATGGGGATTTGGAGAGCTCGAAGCAGAGACTGGACTACCGGAAGGAGACTTCCAAGCCGTCGGTGAAGTTGCTGGTGGACGATCCTGCTACGGTGTCGCGGAACCAAGCCGTGAAGTACCAGGTATCCCCCGCCATGGTCGCAACCGGCGCGCCGGTGGTCGGAATCGCGGTCAGGTCCACAGCCAGATCAATGCTACCGGTCATACCGGAGAAACCGACCTGCATGCCCTGGTTGAACCGGCCGAAGGGACCACCAAAGCAAAGGTTGCCCTGGCTTCCGCCGGGGGTCGCAATCAGGCCCGGAGCGGTGCTCACAAGGAAATATCCGAACTGGTTAAGGGGAAGGTCTTCGGCCAGAAGGGTCAAATTGTTGTCGGCTGCAACCGGAGAGCCGGTGCCCGTGATGACCGCCGAGCTGCCCGATGAGTTGGGCACCGAAGGACTGCAGTAGCTGGTCCCCAGCAGGTTGCGCTGGTTCAGGAACACGTCGGTACCGACGCAACGCCCCACCACAAAGTCCTCGTCTCCATCATTGTCCACGTCGAAAATGGCCACGTCGTGGGCTGCGGTGAGCTGCGGGAGGCCCATGGCGCCCCAACTTCCTCCGCCCGACTCCTCACGCAGGGTGACCGCACCACCGGCGCTTCCACCGCGGTTGTGGTAAATCTGCAAGCGTCGCGTGCAACCCGGAAGGTCAACGTCCACATCGCAGAACACGGCCTCGTCCCAACCGTCCCC
>JARGOW010000449.1:0-3561 GCA_029212955.1 Planctomycetota bacterium
TGGTTTCGCCCGCGTCGAGGCGCTTGGCGATGGCCACGATTTGCTCTTCGCCCATGCCGTAGCCGAGCAGGTCGGCCTTGCTGGTGACCAACATCGACGGCTTGACCGTGTCGGACCAGTAGTCGTAGTGGGCGATGCGCCGCAGGCTGGCTTCCACGCCGCCGATCACTACGGGCACATCCGAGAAGGCTTCGCGGCAGCGCTGCGCATACACGCCGGTGGGGCGGTCGGGGCGCAATTCAATTTCTCCACCCGGCGAATAGGCGTCCTGGTTGCGACGCTTCTTGTTGGCCGTGTAGTGGTTGATCATGGAGTCCATGTTGCCCGCACTGACCGCGTAGAAGAGGCGCGGTTTGCCCATTGCGCGCCAAGCGTCGGCGCTCTTCCAATCGGGCTGGCTCAGGATGGCGACCTTGTAGCCGTGGGATTCGAGGACTCGACCTAGCAATGCATTCGCAAAGGACGGGTGATCCACGTAGGCATCGCCCGACACAAAAACGATGTCGGGTTGCTGCCAGCCGAGGTCTTGCACCTCGGAGGGCGTGATGGGGAGGAATCCGGTGTGGGACATGGGGGGGAGTGTACTCGGCTCGGGGGGCCGGGTGGGGGTTGGGGGCCAGATCCGGACAGCATTCGTTTTTGGGGTTGCCGGCGGGGGTGTGGGGGAGGGGGGGGCTCCCGGTTTTGGGCACGGCGATGGGCCGGACCTTCTCCCCTGAAATACAAAGTGTTTGGTACCCTAAGGGGGGACGGTCACTATTCCATTCGGGGCGTCCCCACTTTCAAAACAACTCCAACCTCTCCATTTTTATGCGCCATCTCATACCCGCTTTTATCCTTCTTTCCGGCTTCGCTTCCGCCCAAGTCTCGATCAACGAGATTCGAGTGGGCGAAGTGGGTCCCAACCTGAACGATTACTTTGAACTGCGAGTGGCTCCGGGTACATCCCTGGGGGGATTGACCTACGTGGTGCTCGGTGTGAATGCTTCGGGAGGTTCTGGCGTGATCGAAGTCGCCGTTCCTCTGCCGGCGATCGTACCTTCCGACCCCTTCTTTCTAGTGGGTGAGAGCACGATGACCTTGGCAGTTCCGGACCATGTGGCGGTCCTGGATTTTCCCGACCAACAAAATGCCACCCACTTCCTGGTTTCCGGCTTTACGGGCGCGGTGGGACAGGATTTAGACCCGGGGGATGACTGGGTCTTGGACACCACCCCCTGGACCGGAATTGTCGATGGAGTGTCCTTCTTCTCATCGAATGGGGGGATCACTTACCCGACCTATGCCGCCAGCACGGTGGGCATCGATGCTGTTCCCAATCAGCCCACGTTGCATACTGGGAAATTCAGCTATGGGTGGTTCATCATGCCCGACGATTTCAGCGCAGACACCCCGGGTGAGGACAATGGCGGCGGTCCCGCGGTGGATATCCTCTGCTGGGATGCCCAGCCCAATGCTGGCGGTTTGTCTGCGCAAATGTTCGGTTCGTACAGCGCGGCAGCTGGCAGTGGCCTTCACTTGGAGGTCGTCGGGGGCGAGCACAACACCTTTGGTTACATCCTGGTGGGGTCGGGCAATGGCTCCCACAACCCCCTCATGATCAGCAATGGTTTGCTTTGCCTTTCGACCGCTCCGGGCAACTGGATGGGGCGCTACAACGTGTATCCCGGTGAGTTCAACTCGGTCGGAATCTTCGATTCTGCCGGCGTGATGCAGAACCTCGGTGGGACCTCTTCGACGGGTTCGGGGTTCGATGTGCCCGCCAACCTACCGATTCCCGGATCTCCTATGATCCAAGCGGGACAGGCCTTCTACTTCCAATGCTGGTATCGGGAGTCGGTCTTCGGCGTTTCCAACTTCTCCACCATGTTGAAGGTTTCGTTTTAGGAAGGGATTGCAGCCAATGGAGGGCCCGCCTGGCGGGCCCTTTTTTTAAGGCTGAAGTGTCGCCTGGAGTTCGCGCGTAAAGCTGGCCGGCCGCCCCGCGGGCGTCTGTTGAGATCCTGGGGCAAGCCCAGCGGAGACGTGGACTAGGAAGCCGTTTGGCGGCGGAGGCGTTGCAGGCGCGCCTTGGCCTTGTGAACCCAGGTGTTGAGCTTGGGTTCGACGCGGGAGGCGTAACGGTCCTTGGCCCACAAGCGCCATGCGCCCAGGCGTTCCCGGTTGCAGTAGAATCCCACGGTGACCAGGCGGCGCTTCAAGGGACCTTGATGGCCGGAGCCCTGATTTTTGAACGTGGCGCTGTGCAGGCCCGAGCCCTTTGCGAAGTCGATGGTTCGGGCGCGCTGCTTGGGGTCTTCGAATTCGAATCCGAGGCCGAAGTGCCCGTGAACGCGAATGCCCTGGGCGGCTAGGGCTTCGATGCCCTGTCGAAGGGCGGGCAGATCCAGGTTGGAGCCCAATTCCCGTTGGATGCGCGGAGTGGCGGATCCGATGTGGATGTGGCAGGAGCGCAGTCCGGCTTGGCGCAAGAGCGAGGCCAGTTCCGGGTCCATGCGATCGCCACGCAGGCCAGCGGGCAGATACAGCTCCAGGTCGGCTTCCAGTTCGATCAGGCCCCGGAGAAATTCCTTGGCGCGAGTGGGTTCGAAGTCGAATACCTCGTCCACGATGGTCAGTTGTCGCACACCGTAGGTTTGCACCAGTAGGCGAGCTTCGTTCAAGGCTTCCGCGGTGGGGCGCCGGCGGATCGTGCGGCCGTAGGCGCCAAAGCACGTGGGGCAGTCGGGTGGGCAAATGCGGGCCGTGCGCAGGGCGGCGTGCAGTTCGTGGCCTTCCCGATGAATCAGGTCCCATGCCGGAGCCGGGGAGTCGGGCAATTTGGAGGTGGCGTGCCAGGGCGGGGTGGTCTTCCATTCGCCCTGCCAGGTTCTCCAACTGAGGCCGGGGATGCCCCCGAACTCGCGCGTACCCAGATCGAGCTGGTGCAGCGCCTGGTGGAGGCCAGGGCCCACATCCCCCGAGAGGAGGAATTGCACCGGAGGCAGTTCGGAGCCCTCCGGTTGGGGCCGCGGGTCCCGTTCAGCCAACACGCGGACACACTCGGGCAGGCGGCTAGCGATGGCCTCCAGGATCGGCTGTAGGTCCGCACGCTGATATCCGATATCCGAGATTACGATCACGTCGGGGGCCGCGTGCACCAAGCGTTCACAGGTGGCTTCCAAACCCAGTTTTCCGCCGGCCGCGTCGATCAAGCGCACGGAGCGTTGGCTCTGGTGGCGCGCCCAACCCGCCAAGCTCAAAGCCTCCAGCGGGATGTCCGGACCCGATGCCCGGCCGGTGATATTGGGCCGCACCACGCAAACCTTGCGGGCGGGGAGCCCGTGGGAAGCATTGGCTTCGGAGCTGCGATCGGGCGGGGCCAGGGTCATGCACCCAAATTAGGTGCGAGCCCGGCGCCAATCCAGGAAGGCGGGGCCCGTGCCCCGCCGATTCCCGTTCCCAGGTCCCGGGACCCTAGGTTTTACCCAGGCGGGGTCCGGTTTTAGCGCGTCGGCGTGAAAGTGGCGCTCTGCAATTGGTAGGCCCTTTGCATCTGCTGGCTGAGGGCCTTGAGGTCCA
>JARGOW010000449.1:3571-3842 GCA_029212955.1 Planctomycetota bacterium
GCTGCCGAAGGCCATGTAGCTGGTGACCCAGGTGGTGTCGGTGGCTTTGCCGTTGACTTGGGTGGCTTCGACACCGAGCAGGAGTCTCTGGGCCAGGGCGTCCAAGTATCCGTGCTCCGCGTGGGCGTGGGACACGAATGCGGGATTGCTGCCGTCCACCTGGTCCAATGCCCAGACCAGGTTGGCGGGCAGGGGGCCCTTCTTCTTATCCGCCTGGTTTTGGAAGTGGGCGCCCTCGCCCACGGTGATCATGGTCTCGCCCCCGTGCCCC
>JARGOW010000450.1 GCA_029212955.1 Planctomycetota bacterium
CCTATTCCACGGGCTCCGAAACTTCCCCCGACATTTGCGCCCCGCGAAGCCCCAGCGTAATGAAGGCGTACACACCCACGGTGCCACCGGCCATCATGTACATGCTCGCAGGGGTGCTACCCAGTACTTTTTCGCCCAGGTAGAAGAGGGGTCCGGCCAGCAGGATTCCGATGAAATCCATCACCTCGGCCAACCCCTGGATCGATCCGCGCTCCTCACTGCGTGGCCGCCCCTGGATCAAGCAGCGAATCGGAATGGTGAACAGACCCGAACTGGTTCCCATGCAGAATAGCGACACGCGCAACAATGCCACATTCTCCGGGGCCCACAGCATCATGAAAGTGGAGAGCGCCAGGCCAAACAGGCCCGTGGGGATCAACCATCCCGCCACGCCGTGCCCAGATACTCGACCCGCCAGCCAGGCCCCCGCGATCACGCCCATGCCGGTCATGGCGTGCAGGGTCGCGGTACTGGCCTCCGGCAATCCCAACCAGGTTCCGTACGCGATCACGATCTGCATGAACAGGGATGCCATCATGTAGAAGAAGGCGCTCGAGACGATGGCCAAAGCCAAGACGCGGTCCCCATCCACGGCCTTCCAGTGGCTGAAGAAGGTCCCGACCGGATTCCACGTCTGTGGACGCTCGGGATCCGCAGGAGGCGTGCGCTGCATGCGCAGGGAAATGGCCCAACCGATGGTGGCGAAGATCACATAGGCCACCCCCGCCTGCCACAGTTGCCCGCCAAAGTTTTGGGCGAAGATACCGCCCACCACGGTTCCTGACAGGATCGCGAGCATGGTGCTCGCCTGGATCAGCGAGTTGGCCCGGGCCAGGTCCTCCTCCCCAACCAACTCCTTGATGATGCCGTACTTGGCCGGTCCGAACAGGGCGCTTTGGGCCCCCATCAAGAACACGGTGGCCATCAGAATCCCATAGACCTGACTCGAGAAGGCCAGTAGCGCGCAGACCATCACCCCGATCTCCATGGCGTTGGCCCACCACACGATTCGGGTCTTGGACACCCGATCCGCAAGCACGCCCGTCAAGGGCCCCAACAAAACGAAGGGCAGGGCGAACAGGGTATGGGGCAAGGCCTGGCCAAACTTCTGGGCCAGCATGGAGCGTTCCACCCAGGGCAGGGGATTGTCCTTGGCCAGGGAAGCGGCCAAAAACAAGACCAACGCCTTAAAGGCGTTGTCGTTGAAGGCTCCCAGGAACTGGGAGGCGGTCATGGCCCCGAAAGAGCGCCGCTTGAGCAGGCCGAGCATGGCGCTACGTTAGCATCCGGGGGCAAACAATCCGGTACCCTCCCACAAAATCGAAGCGGCCCGGAGTCCCCTTGGGGAATCCGGGCCGCTTTCGCTGGGATGGGGTTACTTTGCGCGCTGGGCCCGCTGGAAGGGATCCGGATCGAAGGCTCTCTGCGCTCCCAAGCCTAGTTCTCCAAGTCCTCGACCACCCATTGGGCCAGCATGCCGTCGGGAACCTCAATGAAGCGTGCGATGGCTTGAATCTCGCCCTGCTGCCCGAAGAAGCGCTGCCTGTCCTCGACGGAGGGGTGCTCGGTGAAGGGCAATGCATCCAGCATGGAGGCCACCCGCGCGGACAGCTCCAAGGACGCGCCGTCATCCTGCCGGAGCACCTTCACGTCCTGCTCCTTGAGGCTGGATTCCAATTGATCGTGCAGTTCCTCGGTCAGTTCGTTCAATTCGGCTCCTTGGATGTAGACGGCCTTGATCCGGTCACCGGGGAGGGCCTTCATCAGATCTCCCACCATCAGTTCGTTGGTGTCGGCCCATTCCGGCGCAGAGGCCGTCTTGGGGAAGAAGGAATAAGTACGCAAATTACCCAAGGCCTTTTCCTTCCCAGAGAGGCCGGCTTCCGTGGCTCCCTCCCAGGGCATGGGAGCTTCCTGCGAAGCCGTTCCGTTATCTGCAGCCGCTCGAGCGCGGGCCTCGAAGCGTTCGTTTTCAATGATCGCGCCCAGCAAGGCGATGGAAACCAGGGCTGCGGCCGCGGCCTTCTTGGGAATGACAGCGGTCCAGGAGCGCTTGTAGGTCTTGGTCGGAGCGCTCTCTTCAACCATCTCTTCCACGACATCCTCCACAATCGGTTCGGGCACTGGAGCCTTCACGATCGGTTGCACCACCTTTTCCGGTTCCGACTCCTGGTTCCAGGAGGGCAGATCCACGGGCTTGACCTTGTCCAGGTTTTTGGCCTGGGACAGGAACGCCAAGTCCTGACGCATGATCCTTGCAGAGGCGTAGCGGGAGTGGTGTTCACTCATGGCGCGACGCACCACCCAGGCCAAGGCCGGCGGACAGGGACGCTGCAGGCGGGACAGGTTGCCGTGGGCCGGGAAGGTACCCTCGAGCATTGAGAACAACACGGCGCCGGCGCTGTACAAGTCGAACTTGACCGCATCCACGTCGCGTACCTGAGCGCCGCTCATGGCCAGTCGCACCATCTCCGGGTCGCGGAAGTATTCGGTTCCGTGGGTGGTCAACGTCAAGGCCGAAGCCAGGGGCGTCAGCAATCCCAGGTCCACGATGTGCAGACGGTTCTGGTTCACGATCAGGTTGCCGGGCTTGATGTCCTTGTGCCACAGGCCGTTGTCGTGGAAGCGCTCCAGTTCGGAGATCAAATCCAAACCTAGGCCGAGCACCTGATTCAGTTGCTTGCTGTTGAGTTCCGCCTTGAGTTCCTCGGGGGTAGGGAAACTTCCGTTGGCCAGTTTGTGCAGCTTGGAAATGTACAGGTCCAAGGTGTCACCAGGCACGAAGGGCATCACGTAGTACATGCCGTCGTCGCCGGAACTGTGCTCGAGCACCTGGCCCAATTGTTTGGCCGCATCCAGGGCGCGTCCCTCGCGCAGAATGCCCGTCATGTGGGCTCCGCTTTGCAGGGAGAATGATTTGATCACAACCTGGCTGGGCAATTCGATGCCACGCTCGGCGAGCTCGCGCTTGTGCTCGCGCTTGGGTTGGGCCAGGAAAAGGTGGGCGCCGCTTCCACCACGGGGCATTTCACTCAGGATCCGATACCCGGGAAAAGTGTGGGGCTTGACCTTGGCCTTCGGCTCGGTGGTATTGAATCCGACCACCGCTGCGGCTTCGGCCACGGCTGCGCCACCGCCTGCCATCACCGCTTGCATGTAGCCCTTGCGTCCGAGCTTTTTCAGCAAGCGCTTTTGCTCCTGGAAGTGTCCCTTCTTCTCTTGAAGGCGCTCCTTGTGCTCCTCCAGCTTTTCCTTGTGTGCGCTGAACTTTTCGCGGGTGGACCCCACCATGCCAGCGATGTGCTTCTTCTCGCACTTCCAAGTTTCGCGTGCTTTCTTGAGCGCGGGCCAACCGTTGGCTTCCTGGTGATTCCAACCCTCGGCCACCTTCGTGTACGCCGCCCCCGCTTTTTCGGTCACCTTGCGTGCCGCGGGGCGACCCCGACCAAACAGGCGCGCCATGGCCCCGGGGATTTTTCCGATCTGGCGGAACACATACCCGATCACGCGGAAAGGGAACGTGATGACACGGAATAGGAAGCGCACCGCAACCTTCACACCCTTTGTCAACGCGATTAGAAACTTGATCCCGACCCAAACCATCAGGATGACCAGGGCCACCTGACCCGCGTCCCCCACCGTGCTCGCCCAGCTACTGCCATGGTTCGCACCATAGGTGGTGGTTTGGCTAACGAGTTCCGGACCCGGCGCGATGTAACCGCCACCCTGGGTCAAAATTACCCCGTCCAGATTCACGGCCCGGTCGGACCGGGCATCCAAAACGGAACGACCCGCGGAGCCGTGTCCAAAGGTCGTTGTGGAGGAGGTGATTTCCG
>JARGOW010000451.1:0-895 GCA_029212955.1 Planctomycetota bacterium
GACGACCTTCTTCGCCTTAAAGTGGCCCTCGTTGAAGACCTGTTGAATGGCCTCTCTAACGCTTCCACCGGGGGGGATTTCGGCCCGGGCGAACCCGGTTACCACAGGTTCCAACCCGTCCAACGTCAGTTCGATGGCCTTGACCACTGAACTGCCGAGATCGAGTCCGACTATGCTTTTTTTTCTTCCGATCACTTTCCCTGCTCGCCGTTTGGGACGTTTGGTTGCACGCACAGGGGATTCTTGGAATCCCGACAACCCTCACGGCGACCTTCGACAAGATCAGTGGATCGGTTTAGGACATTTCTTGGAATCCCGAGGCCACAAGCGCACTGAGAGCCTGCAGGAGGCCGGGTCCGTCCTGTCCGCGCACCTCGAAGCGCAAAACATCCCCTTCCGCAGCGGAGAGGGTCATCAACGACAGAATGCTCTTTCCATCGACTTTTCGGTCGTGACAGCCCACGAGCAAGGAACTCTCAAAACCAGAGGCGAGGGAGGCGATGGCATGGCAGGGCCGAGCATGCAATCCCGTGGGATTCACGATGGGAAGTTCGACTTCCAGGAGGGGTTCGTCCGAATCGGGGGACATTCCAACCGCTGGGCTCAGTTCCCCTTTTGGGGCAACTTCTCTTTGATCAGCTCAATCAGGTCGCTGCGCTTGCCAGCCCGCTGGGCAAAGGCCCGGAAATCGGCGTCCCGGCCCAGGCCTGCGATCCACCGCATCATGTCGATGTGATCGTCCGGATCGTGACCGGGGGCCGACAATTCGGGCCTCAGGATCACGAAAACCAGGTGTACGGGGGCCCCATCCACGGCGCTCCAGTCCAAGCCTTCTTTGTGGATGGAAAGGCTGCACAGGGGCGTATCCAAACCTGCCAGGGAGACGTGGGATATG
>JARGOW010000451.1:905-3826 GCA_029212955.1 Planctomycetota bacterium
CATTCATGCCCATTCCTGTGGTCGCCCGGGCTTCGCGTGCATGGAGGACCTTGACGGCCTCCTCCAGCAAGCTGGGGTCCAGGGCCTTGCCCTTGACCATATTTCCGGCGATCTCCTCGAGCGCTGCGGTCTTGTCGAGGGCTTTGAGACCCACGCTGCACACACCAGCTCGAAAACGCTTGTACCAATCCACTGTCGTAGCCCTTGCCATAGTGCCTAGAGCCTACCAAACGGCCATGGGATCCGGAACATGCCTAAGTCCGTATTGCGTAAGGGTTTGTACGGCCGGCCCCCCTTGGCACTGGTCCAGAGGGTCCAAGTACGCCTTCCAGGCCGATCCAGGCGGGACCAACCGGACTCCCCACTTCCCTCGAGGCAAGCATTCCGCAGGGGCACGAAAAAGCCCCACAGGACCGGTCCGGGTCCCGCGGGGCGTGTTTTTGCGCCCCTCGACCGCTGCAGAGCCAAGGAACGATGGTTTAGGCGCCGTGACTAGCGGCGATCCGAGCGCTTGTCATGCACCTTGCGCAACTGATAGGTCAAGCGGTCGATCGCCTGGTCCAAGGCCCCCATAAGGGTCGAGGTGGAGCCCTTGGCCACCAAGGTACCGGCTCCCCCCACTCCCGCAACGATTTCCACCACATGCTCCTCGTGCGTCAAATCCAACCTGGCCGTCAGCGAATCTAGACGGTTCCCTAAAAGCTGAATAGAGTCAACACGACTCTCGATGTATCCACGCGTTCCTTTGGGGACTTCCTGGTGCAAGATGGAGATCTGCTTGTTCATTGCGGTTCCTTTGAGTTGTATCGGACACTCCAAAAAGTGCCCTGGAATAGAATCCCCACGATGGGGATCCGCTCGGGGTGAGTTGTCAGGTCTTCGACGCCTCGAACTTCGAAACTTCAATCTAGTCCGCGGTGTCGACACTCCAATCTGCACCGAAGCGTCAATTCCGTCAAGGCGTCTCTAGGCGATGCAAATGAGTGCTCCCGTTTTGGACACGGGGGGCCCCATGCGCCCGAATTTGGGGCACGTAAGTGCCCTAAAAAAAAACCCCGTGAGTTTAATATTGAAATGCGCCGGGCACGCCTTTCGAGCTTCTATCGCGCCCTGAAAAAGTGGGCTCGTCGTACAATACTCGGATCAAGTAGAGCCCTTCGGCCGGAGCGGTAATGCCCGCATCCTCGCGAATGGTGCTCTTTAGAGCCACATCTACCTGTTCAGGTTTCAAGCGCCCACGGCCCACGTCGAGCAGGGTGCCTGCGATCGTGCGTACCATGTTGTACAGGAATCCATTTCCCTGCACCACGAAACCCAAGCGGTTGGCGCGCGCGATGATGCGCACTCCATGGATCGTTCGCACGGTTGTGTGCCGCACCGAACCCGCGTTGCTAAACGCTTTGAAATCGTGGGTTCCCACCAAGCGGGAAGCCGCGTCACGCATGGGCTCCAACCGCAAGGGATTGCGAATCCAGTGGAAGGTCGTACGCCCCATCGGCGGTCGAAAGCGACCGGTTTCCACCCGGTAGCCATAGCGCTTGCCCACCGCATCGAAACGCGCATGGAAATCAGCGCGACAGGTTTCCAAGCGACCGATCACACAGGACCCACCCAATCGAAAATTCAAAGCGTGGCGCAATCGGTCATCATCCAACGCCGAATCCAACTGGCAATGGGCCACCTGCCGAAGCGCATGCACCCCGGTATCGGTTCGGCCCGATCCATGGACGGTCACCACCTGGCCCAAGAGATCCAAAAGGGCATGCTCTATCGCCTCCTGCACCGACAGGAAACCATCCTGGCGTTGCCATCCGAAGTAAGCCGCGCCGTCGTAGGCGATCTGCATGCGTATGGTTCGCATGGGCAAAAGGGTACAGCGCCACGGGTATCGCCGGGAGTACCGACACCGGACAACTTCCTCCGATTCTTCGGGCGGCCTGGGGATGCCGAGTCCCCCCAGAAACCCGACCACCCGTGAAAAGCTTGGGAACCCGGGCGGTCCCGGAGATCCGGATCAGGCTGCCGTGTGCAGCTTTCGCTGATAGGAGCTCTTGATGCCGAGTTCCTTGCGGTATTTGGCTATGGTGCGGCGGGCGACCTTGTGCCCGGCCCCGGCTAGGTCCTTGACCAGGTCCTCGTCCGAAAGGGGCTTGCTGGGATCCTCGTCCGCGACCATTTTGCGCACCACCTCACGGAGATCGTCGCGGGCGGCCCCCCCCGATTCACTCTGGAAGAACCAGCGCAGGGCGTGAATTCCATGGGGCGTATCCACGTATTTCCCGGCCACAGCCCGGCTTACCGTGCTGGGCGCCAATTCCAATTGCTCCGCAATACGGGCCATGGAAAGCGGCACCAGGTTTCCGGCGCCCTGTTTCAAAAAGGCCGCTTGCTCCTCGAAAACCGCGCGGGCCACGCGCATCAGGGTGACCTCGCGCTGCTGGACCGCGTCCAGAAGCCAGCGGGCCTCATCCATTTTGCGCCGCAGATGTTGACGGACCTCCGCGGGCAAATCCGCATCCTGGCTGAGATTCTTGACCTCGGGATCGATACGCAACGCGGGCCATTGCCCGCGGTCCACCTTGAGCGCCAGCGTGCCATCGGCCTGTTTCTGCAAGCTCAGGTCCGGATGCAGAACCGGAGCCTGTTGGCCCACCAAGCCCGCGGCAGGTCGCGGATTCAACTGGGCCAGACGCGCCACCAGGGCATTGAGGGACTCGAGCGATATCCCTAGCTGCGCTGCCACCTTGGGCCACTTGTTGCGCGCCAGGTCCTCCAGTTGCTCCTCCAGGAGTCGACAGAGCAGGGAGTAGTTGGGCTCCATCGGGTCCAACTGCAACAGCATCGCCTCCACCGCATTCCGGCCGCCAATCCCCACGGGCTCCAACCCCTGCAGCGCTGCGATCGCCCGACCTAGACTGGCC
>JARGOW010000452.1 GCA_029212955.1 Planctomycetota bacterium
GATCCGGATTCCCACGCGGCTGGCTTGGAGCCCACCGGGCCGGACGACCTGGCCGGTTGGCTCTTCACTTCGGGTTCCACCGGGTTGCCGAAGGGCTGCGTGCACATGCACCGGGACTTCGCCTATTCCACCGAAACCTACGCCATGCAGGTCGTGGGGTACCGGGAGGACGACATCTGCGTGGGCGTGCCCAAGCTGTTTTTCGGATACGCCACGGGAACGAACCTCATGTTCCCCTTCCGCGTGGGCGCCACCTGCGTGCTGTTCGAAGGGCGCTCCACCGCGGACATGCTGCTCGACCAAATCGAAGCCCACAAACCCACGGTCATGACCGGCGTGCCGACCCTGCTCAACAACATGTTGAACTTGGATCGCGTGGACAAGGTGGATCTTTCGTGTTTGCGGTTGTGCCTTTCCGCAGGCGAAGCGCTGCCCGAGCAGGTGTACTCCGCGTGGAAAGCGCGCACGGGGGTGGAAGTGCTCGACGGCATCGGCTCCGCGGAAATGTTTCACATCTACATTTCCAACCGACCGGGTGACGTGAAGCTCGGCAGTTTGGGAAAGCTGGTTCCGGGCTATTGGGCCGAGATCCTGAGCCCCGACGGCGACGTGTTGCCCGTGGGCGAATCGGGTCGGCTGCGCATCTACGGCGGTTCCACGGCCATGTGCTACTGGGCCAACAAGGAATCTTCCCAGGAGGCCTTTCAAGCCGAAGCCTGCACCACGGGCGACATCTTCCGCGAGGATGAAGAAGGCTACTTCTACTACGAAGGCCGCGCCGACGACCTGCTCAAGGTCAGCGGCATCTTCGTTTCGCCCCTGGAGATTGAAAACTGCCTGCTGAGCCACCCCTGCGTGGCCGAGGTGTGCATCATCGGCAAGGAAGACGCCTCCGGCATGATCAAGCCGCTGGCCTTCGTGGTGCCCACCGAAGGCACCGCTGGATGCGACGCTCTCGCCGAAACCCTAAAGGGACACATCAAAGAGCGCCTGGCACCCTACAAGTACCCGCGTTGGTTCGAATGGCGCGACGAGCTCCCCAAGAACGATCGCGGAAAGGTGGCACGTGCCACCCTGCGCACCCAAATCGAATCCATCCCCCAATAACATGCTAGAAGTCGCCAAGAGTACCTGGATCGAGGTGCGCGATTACCTGACCGAAAAGACCGTGGTCATCCTGCCCCTGGGCAGCACCGAACCCCATGGGCCGCACTTGCCCCTGGACACGGACGTGACGATCGCCGAGGCGCAAGCTCGGCGCGGCGCAGAATTGTTGGAGGGTCGCGGATACAAAACCATGCTGCTGCCGGCCATGTCCTACGGTGTGACCCAGTGGACCGATGGCTTCGCCGGTACGGTCAGTCTTCAGCCGGGAACCCTGTGGGCCATTCTGGACGACGTGATCAATTCCCTCGCTGAACAAGGCGTGCGCCAGGTTGTCTTTTCCAACGGGCACCTGGAGCCCGACCACATCGGCGTACTCCGCGGAGTGATCCTAGATCACACCGAGCGAGGCCACGATAAAGCCCACGCCATCTTCCCCGACAACACGCGCCGCCGGTGGGCGGGAACCCTGGGCGATGAATTCGCCAGCGGCGACTGTCACGCGGGCCGCTATGAGACGAGCATCGTGCTGAACGCCGACCCCGACAATGTGCGCGCGGACGAGCAGAAAGCCCTGGATCCGATCAAGATAGACCTGGTCAAGAAAATCCAAGGTGGCGCGCGCAATTTCGTGCAGTGCGGTGCCATGGATGCCTACTGTGGCGATCCCGCTTCGGGTACCGCTGAAGAAGGTTCGGGACTGGTGGATCGCCTGGCTGAAATGCTGGCGACGAGCGTTCAAGAGGCCTGGCCGGAGCTCGTGGAGTAACCGATGGCCGCCTTTGAGACCCAGGTCAAGGTTCGCTTCGGCGATGTAGATGCGGCGGGCATCGCATACTTCCCTAGCATCTTCAACATGATCCATCGGGTCTTTGAGGACATGTGGGAATTCCACGTGGGCGTGCCCTACGCGGATCTCATCACGGGCCAGCGCCTGGGATTCCCCCTGGAGAATTCCAATGTGGACTTCAAAAGCCCCCTGCGCTTTGGCGATACCCCACAGGTGGTGGTGACGTTGGACAAGTTGGGCCGATCCTCCTTGGGTTTGCGCTACCGCTTTTACCAGGGCCAGGAATTGGCCCTGGACGCCCACATGACCACGGCTTGCATTGGGATGGATCGAATGAAAAGCTGTGCCATCCCGGACATCTACCGGGCAGCCCTCCTCTCCCTGAGCGAAGAGTCCGACCAGTGAAGATTCAAGATTGTTACACCACCGGCAAGCCGGTTTTCAGCTTCGAGTTCTTTCCCCCCAAAACCGATCAGGGGGCCGAGAACCTGATGCGCACCGTGGCCGAGCTCAAGGAATCCGTGCATCCCGATTGGGTTTCGGTGACCTACGGCGCCGGTGGCTCCACCCGCGAGCGCACCCACCAGGTGGTGGTGGACCTGCAGTCCAAGCTGGGCATCACGGCCATGGCCCACCAGACCTGCGTGGCCGACACCGAGGACGGCGTGCGCCAAAACATGCAGCGTTTGCTCGAAGGGGGCGTGCAAAACGTGTTGGCCCTGCGGGGTGACGTGCCCGAGGAAGCGGACTTCCAAGCCACGCCCGGACTGGACCACGCCACCGACTTGATCGACCTGATCAAGGCCGAGTTCGACATGTCCATCGGTGCGGCGTGCTACCCCGAAGTGCATCCCGAGTCCAAGGACGAGCCGGATGACCTGCGCTGGACCCTCGAAAAGGAAAAGCGCGGCGCAGGTTTCCTGATCAGCCAAATCTTCTTCGACTTCGACAAGTACCTGGATTACGTCAAGCGCCTGCGCGCCTCCGGCGTGCGCGTGCCCATCGTGCCCGGCATCATGCCGATCACAAAAGTCGCCCAGGTGGAACGCTTCACCAAAATGTGCGGCGCCACGATCCCCGAGACCCTGCTAGAGCGCCTCCGCGCCCACCAGGACGACCCGGGAGCCATCATGGCCATCGGCATCGAACACGCCATCGACCAGTGCCGCAAACTCCTCGAAGCCGGCGCCCCGGGCCTCCACTTCTACACCCTAAACCGCAGCCACGCCACGCGGGGTATTCTCGCGGCATTGCGAAACCTGGCGTAGGGTGATTTAGGCGGTTGCCGATTTCGCAGCCGGTTCGAGAACTTTGGCGCGAGCCGTTTCTGTAGGGATGGGTTTCAGTCGCATGGCCTATGCTATGCCATGGCATATGTGATCTTGGGGGCTGGCGCTGTCGGGGGGACCGTGGGGTTTCGATTGGCGCAATCTGGTCAGCGGGTGACTTTCATTGCCCGAGGTGAACACGGCCGGGCCATGGGGGAGCGGGGATTGACCTTGATGAGCCCGGTGGGGTCGGACCGCTTGGATGTGCACGTTTTGGAGAGCGTGGGGGAGCACACTTTCGGGTTGGATGACCGTTTGCTGCTTTGCACTAAGAGTCAGGATGCGGTGTCCGCGCTCGAAGGTTTGGATCCACGAGTTCCCGTGTTTTGTTTTCAGAACGGTGTGGCCACGGAGCCTTCCGCGGTTCGGATTCTAGAAAGGGTGTATGGGGTCATGACCTGGATTCCCTCGTCGCATTTAGAACCCGGGGTGGTGCAGGTTTTCAGCGACAGTCCGGCCGGGAGTTTCCGGCTGGGTTGCTATCCCCGCGGGGAGGACAGCCTCAGCCAGGAAGTCGCCCGGGACCTGACCGATGCGGGCTTTGACGCCGTTTCGGTTCCCGATGCGTCGCGCTGGAAGTACGGCAAGCTACTCCTGAA
>JARGOW010000453.1 GCA_029212955.1 Planctomycetota bacterium
GGGCTTGCTCGAGGTTTCAGAGCGTGCCGTGGAGGGGCGGTTGTATCGGGCGCGCAAGGCCTTAGCCGTGCAATTGGGTGGGCTGGTTTCAGAGTCAAAAACCATGGCGGGCGAGTCCGGCCAGGAGGAAGATCATGGGTAGGTCGGAAGAGTGGATGATCCCCGACGAGGTGGACTTGGACGATGCCCTTGGGCAAGCGATCGGCGAAGCCATGGGGCCCGAGCGCACCGATGGGGACGAGTTTGCAGCTGGAATCCAAGAGCGCATCGACGCTGAAGCAGGCCGCATGTCAAATCTGTCTGGCTTTGCCAGGGCGGCGGCGGCTTTCGTACCCCCGATCCTTTTGCCCAAGGCCATGCTGCAGGGCGGATCGGTATTGGGTGGGGCCACGCTCAAGGGGAGCGGTTGGAAAGCGGCCCCTGGATTCGCAGCCTTTCCGGCCTTGGTTTTGGTCATGCTGACCTTTTCCCTGGCCCTGCTCGTTCAGAGAATGGTGGTTCGAGGGCCCCAGAGGTTTGAGCGTTCCGAGGCCCAGAAGGAAGTGATTACCTGGTGGAAGCGGTTCTTCGTTCCGGTGGGTTTGGTTCTCATCGGTCTCATATGGTGGGGAACCCACGCGCCGATCGATGCGGTGATCATGTTTGTCTTGCTGTCGATGGTTTCGCTGGTGGGCATCCTTGGGTCTTTGGCCCGGGCGGGCCTTGCTACCAGACGCGAGGTTGGCGTTCGGGCGGGTTCTTTCCTGATCAACCTGATGGCATACGGATACATGCTTTCTTGAGTCGCCCGCAGCATGGAATTGGATCAGGCTTGGACGGGTTTGATCCCCGCGGTCTTGGTGGCTGGGGCGCTTTTGTGCTTGTGCATGGGGGTCTTGGACAATGCTACGGACAAGGAAAAGTGGTATGCCTGGGCTTGTATCTTTTCGGGTGCATTCGTTTTGAGCCCCCTGCTTTGGTTTTTTGCCTACCTGGGAGGGCGGACCGGCCAGGAGCAGGTTTCGAGGGAACAGGCATTGGAATACGTGGATGGCGGATTTCGGCAGCACACCAGCCGTCCATTCAATGCGGGTAGCCTGGGGGGTCCTGCCTGGTACTTGGGCACGGATGGAGGCCAGGCTCCGAACCTGAGGGAACTTGAAAAGTCCCTTCATGAATGGATTGACCTCAATCCCCCGTCGGAGGATGGCAAGGCTGGAGTGAACTACCTCTCTCTGCTCGATGTGGCTTACCTGGGGCTTCTTCGGGATGACGACTTACGTTTGTTTCGCAAGGACTACAGCCAGCGAATGTTGTTGGAAAGTGACAAGCCATTGCGTTCGCCGCGCCACGACGTGATGCAGATTCTGCTTCGACAATTGGAGGACCCACTCACCGAATCGGAAGCAGATTGGGTTTCCGGGCGGGTGTTGCGCGGAGCCAAGGAGTTCCCGCGATACAACGGAGCGGAGGACTTGTACTTCCGCATGATGATTCTCGAGAGCCTTGGTAAGTACGACGAGGTGGAGGAGCTCAGGGACAAGGCCCATGCCCAATTGACAGGTACCTGGACCGTTCAATTGGACGGTACTCGGGGTTGCTTTGTTGCGGGGCTTGAGACATTGGAACCTTCAGAGCTCGTTCCTGAGCCGCGGAGACGTCTGTATTCCGGTTGGATGCCCTCATCCGACTATTCCTTCCGCCTGATGATTCGCTTCGGAGTGCCGGAAGGGGTGGATTTGGCGCTGTTTGACAAGTACTTGGCAGAGATCGCAATGAAGTACAGAACTAGCGATATGTACGCCAACCACGCCAAGGCCGCCGCCATGCGATCTCTACTGCACTCCATCCATGAATGGGAGGAGGTGCCCCCGCCGACCACCCTGGAGAAATGGTCGCGCTATCGCCTAGTTCTGGCCGTTCTGGTGCTGTCCCTTTTCTGTGTCTTCGTGACCATGCGCACGCCTAAGACCGTTGTGGAGGTCGAGGAAGGCACGGCTACGGTGTAGATTCGATGGGCCTACGATCTGGTCAGCCACGGATCCTATTCAGACCGATTCTGGGGGCGCCGTTGCCACAGATTGGCTGATACAAGCACAGAGCCAGGTGGCTGGAGACGTCTTTCTTGGACAGACGCACTCCTAGGGTGTTGCAAATAGGCGCTAGGAAGTCGGAACCCCGTCTAATTCGAACGGGCGAGGGCATGCCAAAGAAGCGGCTGGATCTGCCCCACGTTTCGCGAGTTGGTAGGCCCTTTTCGGCCGATCTAGACCGGGTGCGAGGGGCGTCCTTGAACTTCGAAAATCCATGGGATCCCATGGATTGTCTGGTTCTAGCGGGCCGGGCTGCAAACGCTCAAGCCGGCGTGGCAGGTAGCCCATCCACCCGATCCCATGGAGTTAGGTGGGGCGAAACGGCTCGAAGTGCCGATATCCATGGGAGCGAATGGATCTTTGGACCCTGAATTGGAGCCTCTTTGAGCGACAAACGAACCTGTGAACAGCTGGGCCTCGCCCTTCGAAATCGACGCAAAACCTTGGGTCTGAGCCAACTCCAGGCCTGCGATCTGGCGGGCGTGGGCCCGGCTTTCCTCTACGAGTTGGAGCACGGCAAGCCCACGGTGCGGCTGGACAAGGTCATGGCCGTGCTCGAGGTCTTGGGCCTGGGGCTACAGCTGTGCGAGGGCGAATCGGACTTTGCGTCGGAGGCTTCCCAGTCATGTCGTTGATCGCCGAGCCCCGGCGGGCCAAGGAAGTCGCAACCCTCCAGGTGTTCCGGGGCGACATACCTATCGCCAGCCTGGGTCGCATCCCCGGTGGATGCAGGTTCCTTTACGACCCCGAATTTGTCCTCAAACACCGGGGCGACAGCAGCCAATCCGTCGCGTCGACCCTGCCCCTTCGCGAGCAGCCTTACACCTTCCATGGGTCCAGCCTACCGCCCTACTTTGCCGGTCTGTTGCCGGAGGGGCTGCACTACCAGGCCCTGGTGCGGGGCCTGGAGGTGCCCTCCAGCGATCACTTCTCCGTATTGGCGGTTACGGGCCGCAATCCGGTCGGGGACATTTGGGTACGGTCGGAGGGCGGACTCGAAACCAGCGGCCTGGCGCGTATCGATTACAAGGATCTGGCCCATACCACCTTCGCCGATCTCCAGGTTCAAGCCATGGTGGACAGGGTCCCCGTGGATGCCATGACCTTGCCCGGCATTCGCCCCAAGATCTCCGTGGGGGTGGTCAGCCATGCCCTGCGTTCGCGCGCCTATCGCAGGGAGTCCTTCCTTAAACTCTCCCCGTCCCTGTACCCCAAGCTGGCGGAGAACGAGGCCTTCTTCATGGCCTTGGCGCGCTCCATGAAAATGCGCACCGCCGATGTTCGAGTGGTGACCGATGCTGCGGGACAAAGCGCACTGTTGGTGCAGCGCTTCGATCGAGTGCAGGCCCATTCGGACAACCGCCTGCCGTTGGCACGATTGCATCAGGAGGACATGTGCCAGTTATTGAACCGTGACCCTTCCCATAAGTTCACAGTGACGCCTGCGGAAATATCCGATGCACTGTCGGTGTGTACCGCGCCACTGGTGGAGCGTTTGAAGTTCTTTCAGCTCTATGCGCTGAGTTACCTGATCGGCAACGGAAACCTGCACGCCAAAAACATTGCGGTTCAGTGGGTCGAAGGTCAGGTTCGGTTGGCTCCGGTGTTCGATCTGCATTCGACCTTGGCCTACGGTGATTCGCGCATGGCCATGCCCCTTGGAGAGTCGGGCGATCCGATCACGCGCAAGATGCTAGTGGACTATGCGGGCGGATGCGGTGTGCGGGGACAGGCGATCGAACGGAT
>JARGOW010000454.1:0-1593 GCA_029212955.1 Planctomycetota bacterium
TGGAGTGCGTGCATGGCAAACTGCCGGCCGAGGAACGCGCCTGGCGCTTGGACCGCTTCCGCAAGGGCGACGTGGGCATGCTGGTGGCGACCACCGTTGTGGAAGTGGGAGTGGACGTGCCCGCAGCCACGGTCATGGTCATCGAGGAGGCCCAGCGATTGGGACTGGCCCAACTCCATCAATTGCGCGGGCGCGTGGGCCGGGGCCGTAAGGACTCCTACTGCGTGCTGCTAGGAGACAAAACCGCGGCTGAACGCTTCGAACTTCTCGAAGGCAGCCGCGATGGTTTTTTTCTGGCTGAGGAAGACATGCGCAAGCGGGGCATGGGCGACCTTTCGGGCCTGCGTCAGGCGGGGGTCAATACCGAGGGCCTAGCGGATCCGGAGCAGGATCTGGATTTGTTTTTGGCCGCCCGCGACCTGGTTCAAGGGCAGCCGGAGCTACTGGCTTTTTATGCGCGCCAGCAAGATGTACCGCTCACGCCGTGATCAATGGCTCCGCGAGGAAGCGAACAGGGCCAGGATCGCGAAAGCCGTGACCACGCGCGGGTCGAAGATATTGCGCACGCCGAAAAAGGAACGGTCCTTGGGGTGCTCTTGTGCGATTGGAGCATAGCTGGGCACCGATCGACGCTTTAGGAAGAAGGACTTCATACGGCGGTCTTGACCTGGGTAGCGGCGGTCTTGGCCTTGGTCGTCTTGCCCTTGCGGCGGGGAGACTTGGCACGGTTGTGGTTGAAGGTGGCCCAATCTTCGGGGGACATGATGCGGACTTCACCGGCGCACTGGACGCAGTAGCTTTGGGTCGGGCTGGCGAGGTAGGCGACGTAATCTTGGCAGCAGGGGCAGAATTTGCGGTCGTTGTAGAAGCTGTTGTTGTTCATGGTCGTTGTCCTTGGTCGTGGGTTGCTTGCGGTACGGTGAGTACTAAGCAGTTCGCATGCCAAGGTGCGGATCTAAGCGGGTGGAATGTTGCAACTCGCTTGTTTGCAGTGGGTTACGGCACATGGGTCTTGCCGGGGGCGCTTCGGGGCCCATCCGAGCCTGTTCATAATTATGAACGCGGTTTCGCCCCGGTTTGGGGCATCCTGGGGCGCGTTTGCGCGTAAACAAAGGCGAGCCCACCGTTTAGACGAGTGTTCATCAAAAACAACGCTGGGGTGGGCGTCGAGTTTTTGCAACACGGCTCAGTGCCCGCGGAGGGCGGCTTGGGGAAGGGGTCCACAAAACCTACTTCGGTTTGAGTGGGGGGGCATTGGAATGTCCAGACAATCCCTCTTTCTTTGCTGGAGGATTCGACCGGTACAGGCTCGCATCGAGCGGGGCGGTTCCCAAGGCAGGTGATGGTTCTTCCCCAAAGCTTTGCGGAGTCCACCTGGACTGTTCGGAGGATCCGGGCACCGGCGTGGGCAAGCATGTCAAACCGCCGTGGCCTGGCGGATTGGGAAGCCCATAGGCTGCAACCCCTTGCCAGGGGCGGGGCGATCCACCGGATTCTGCCAAAGTACTCGTCCGTGGTTCGTGTGGAGGAAAGACCGCAAGGGATTCTCGCACCAGAGCATGGGGCGTTTTGCAAGGCAAGGAAGCGGGCCGC
>JARGOW010000454.1:1603-3811 GCA_029212955.1 Planctomycetota bacterium
GCAGGATTCGATGAATCCTGCGCCCCGGCGTAGGTCGGTTTGGAATGGGTGGTTACTTTTCGGCTTCCGCTTTGGCCTTGGCGGCCGCGGCTTCTTCCTCTTCCAGCTTCTTGAGTTGATCGCGGGCGGTGCTGGCCCGGGATTTCAGGTCCTGGAGTTGCGACAACCGTTCCTCGTCTTGCAGTTCCGTGGCGGCATGGATCAAAGCGTCCACGAGACCCTCGTGTTGGGTGTATTGGATCAGGTCGTCGGTCATGGACAGTGCGATTGCGGGGCCTTCACTCGTTTGTACGGCCTTGATCAGGTCCTGGACCCGTTCGAGCAGCAGCTCGTGCTTGTCGAAGAGGACGCGTTCCGCTTGGAATGCCATGTCCTCTGCGCCTGCCAAGCGTGCGGCGTCCACCAGGAACAGAACCGAGCGCGCTGGGACTTTCTCCCAGGCCAGCGCGGTTCGAATGATCCCGATGGCTTGTTTGGTTTCACCGAGCTCGGCCAGGCGCAGGGCGGCGAAGGCACTGAACCGCGAAGCATCCGCCACTCCAATGCGTTCATTGGCTTGCCACTCGGCCAACCGTTTGGCCACCTGGGAGTACCAATCGAGCGCCGTGGGATAGGCGCTGGAGTCCTCGGGGAAGAAGGCTTTCAAGTCCTTGGATCCGAGACGACCCGGGCGTTCCGGATCGGGCCAGAGGTATTCCACGGCGCCGAATAAGTCGCGATCAAATTTTGCCAGGGCAATCTCAAAGCACATCAATGCGCGCTCGGTATCGCCCACCTGCAGGTACAAGGGGACCGCGCCCTTGGCCAGAGCACGTGCGGGGGCCGCATCAAATTCTGTGGTGGATAGGGGAGCCAGAACCGTGGCGCAGCGCTCGAGGGCCTGTTCAGCGGGAACCATATCTCGCCAGGTCTCCAGTAGGAAGAGCTCGGTTCGTCCGCGATCCCAACGGTCCGCCGAAGAGGTGGCCGAAAAGAGAATCTGTTCGGTCACTGCCAAAAGCTCTTCGCCTTCGAGGGTTTCCTTGACCTCTTCGAGCAGGTCCCTGGCATCGAGGCGTTCGTCAACTTCACCGCCAAAGGACCAGCTGTTGAGGGGTTTGACTTTGGAGGCACACCAGCCGTAGATGCGCATGGCGGAGTCGGAGGTCCCGCGGCGCGCGTGCAACTGGGCCAGCTTGCGTAGGGGGCCCAGGTCCGTGGTTTGCAAAGTGCGTGCCAGGTCTTCCAGGACCTTGGCGCTGTCCGCATCGAGCAGGTCGGGGTAATCGTCGAACAGTTGCAGCAGCATGGCGTGCTGAACTTTGCCGGCCTGGTTGGCTTGCAGCTCGCCGATCAGTCCATCCCGAACCTCCGCGGCGGAGGACTTCGCGACATGACTCTTGAGCAGGCCAGCCATGAGCTTGCGCGCGCTGGAAGAGTTCAGGGCTGATGTGCTTCTGGTCCGCAACAGGTGTTCCATTTCCTGCACGCCGAAGTCGTACTCTGCCAGGTGCAGATAGGAACTGTCGGCGGGTTTCTCTTCGGGCTTCTTGTACTCCTCGTAGGAAGCGAATCCACCGCGGTCGGGCTTTTCGGCTTCTACGGGCGTTTCCTCTTCGGATTCTTCGGCGGGCCAAGTCCAATCGGGAACGTGATTGGTGCCGCTGCCGCGGCTGATGTTCCCGTACCGATCACGTCCGGAAATGCCCTTGGGGAAGGAGCGCCAAAGGCGACGTAGCATGGTGGCGGCTGCGGCCTGATCCCCCTTTTCCGCGAGTTCTTTGACCCGCTTCATGGAGGGTTTTTGATTGCGCTTGGAGGCTTTTTCTCCGCCGGTGTAACTGACGCCGTTGATCATAACCGTAGCGCCTGCCGGCAGTACGAATCCTGCGGGCATGCCAGGGATTTCCGATTCCGCGGCATCCTCGTCGTCCTTGGGCGGCAAGGCCTCTTTGATCGCCAGGGCCTCGATGGGATTCGACTGAGCCTTCCAGTAGCGCATGAATCGCTCTTGGTGTTTGCGCTCGTCGGGTTCAAGCTCGATGATTTTGCGGTAGCATTCTACGGTTCCCGCGCGGTTGCGCGTGGCGCGGCGCAGGCTGAGCATGGATTGCCAGTAGGGTACGTGGTCTGGTTCTTCCTGAAGCGCTGCTTCGAGAACTTCCACGGCTTGCTCGCGGCGTTCGTTCTGCGAGAGCAGATTTACCCTTTCGATGAGGTCGGCCTGGG
>JARGOW010000455.1 GCA_029212955.1 Planctomycetota bacterium
CCCCCATCGGCAGAGTCCACGGGCTGAACTTCATCCACCACGAGGGGGCGCACGCCCGGGGGAAGTTCGGGGACCGGCAGCACGCAGTCAACCGGCTCTAATTCCGCTTGGGTGAGGTTCTCTACCGGGATCGTCGACCGGAACGGGTCGTCTGCGCTGGCGGCATCGGCATCCTCGATGGGGTGGGTCCCCAGATCTGAATCAGCGCTGTGCTCTGACGATGACTTTGCCTTGGCACGCTCCCACCGGTGGGAGACACCTTCACCTGCACTGGCCGGGTTGTCGGCGGCAATGGATTCGGTTTCTTGCGGGACATCTTCGGTTTTCGGTGCGGGTGCGGACTTGGGAAGGGGGCTGGCGCCCTTCGGAACCTCTCCCTTGAGTCGCACATCTTCCGGGTAAGGAGACGGCGGGATCGGGTGGACTTGGATGTTTTCAGCGGGACCTTTCCAAAGCTCCTCCATGTACGCCAATGTGGATGCATCGGCGGCCAGGGCGCTGGACTCCGCGTTGGAAACGCCAGAGTCGTCCAATTCGGTCAGGGCGGTGGATAGGGTTGCGCCGGTACCTAGTTTCTTGGGCATGGGGATTTTCCCATCCAAGTAAGCGACGACGACTGTGGCTGAGACGATGACCAAGCCAATAAGGATCCCTACAGTTGTGCCCAGTCCTTTTGCGATGGAACCGCCGAGGATGTCACCGAGGACTCCCCCCGCGCCGATCTGGATCGCGCTGGCGATGGTGGCCACCCCGAGGGTGATCCCGACCATGCCCAGAAGGTGGCGCCCGGTGTTGCGGACGGTATACCCCAGGAAGAGGACTCCACCCAGGAGGCTCATGCTTCCGTAGAGCAGGATGGAAGGCGCATATCCCAGCGCTCGCACCACATGCTGGGCCACCGCGGACATGCCCTTGGCATCGGAAGCGGGGTCCGCGCCCCCCTTCGCCAGGGAGGTGAGAACAAGAACCAGGGGCAAAACCCCCAAGGCCATCAAAAACGCGCCAAGGCGCTCGCCCGGCAATTCGGATTTCAGCTCTTTGTCACTCATTATACCGGCCCACTGTCTGCGATGTTTTGGAGGTTTTCTTCCCAGTCCTCGAGGGTCATGAGAATCTCACGGGACTTGGAGCCCCGGTGTTCGCCGAGGATCCCGGCGTCCGTCATTTGGTCCACGAGCCGTGAAGCTCGCGTATAACCGATGCCCATGGCGCGCTGGAGAAGCGAGGCAGAGCCCCGCTTGGACTTCAGCACCACGGTGACGGCTTCGTTGAACAATTCGTCGACCTTCTCGCCGCCCGGCGTGGCGGATCCCGGAGGCGCCGTGCCGGTGGCCACCTGGACCAATTCCTGGTTGAAGGTCTGGGTGGATTCCGTGGTCACGAAGTCCACGATTTCCTGGAGTTCGGAGTCTTCGACGAGGGCGCCCTGAACACGGCGCGGCACCGAAGACCCGGGGGGCGTGTACAGCATGTCACCCTGTCCAAGCAGCTTCTCAGCGCCCGAAACGTCCAGGATCACGCGGCTGTCGATTTTTGAGGCCACTTGGAATGCGATGCGAGTGGGCAAGTTGCCCTTGATGATTCCGGTGATGACGTCCGTGGACGGGCGTTGGGTAGCCACGATCACGTGTACGCCAACGGCGCGTGACTTCTGTGCCAGTCGAGCGATGGCCTGCTCGGCTTCCTTCTTGGACTGCATCATCAAGTCCGCCATCTCGTCGATCACGAGCACGATGTACGGAACGAGGCGCGGGGTGCGTTCCTCGTTGAATTCCTCGCCCATGTTTTCGCGCAGCTTCTTTTCGCCCAGGGCGTTGTAGCCCTTGATGTTCTTGACGCCTGCATTCTTGAAGAGCTCGTAGCGACCCTCCATTTTTTCCACGGCCCAAAGAAGCACATTGGTGGCCTGCTTCATGTCCGTCACCACCGGCAATTCCAGGTGGGGCACCGAGTGGAACATCTGGAGTTCGACCATTTTGGGGTCGACCAGAATCAGACGCACCTCGTGGGGCGACCGCGTCAACAAGAGACTTGCGATGATGGTATTGATGCAAACGGACTTACCGGAACCGGTGGTACCCGCGATCAAGAGGTGGGGCATCTTGGCCAGGTCGGCATTGACCGGCTTGCCCTCCGCATCCATTCCGAGGAACAGGGGCAAGGCCATGTGCTTTTTGTCGTAGGCCTTCTGGTTCATCAACTCCGACATGCGCACGGTGCGTCGGTCCTTGTTGGGAACCTCGATGCCGATGGTGGCCTTGCCGGGGATCGGTGCAATGATTCGCACGCTGCGGGCGCGCAGGGTCGCAGCGATTTCCTGACTGAGCTGGGTCACGCGGTTCATACGCGTTCCCTGGGCCACGGTCAGCTCGAACATGGTCACGGCGGGGCCCACTTGGGCTCCTACGACTTCCGCGTCCACCCGGAAGCTCTTCAGGGCGTTTTCCAGGTTCTGGGCGCTTTCCTCCAGGAATTGGCGGTCCATTTGGGCGCCACCGCCGGGTGCGATGAGCAGGTCCATGGGCGGCAAAGTCCAGGGGCCCGGGGGCGGGGTAGGCGGGTTGTAAGGAGTCTCGGCGTAGGTCGTTTTACGGGCCTTGGCGGCGGCCGCGGTGGTGACCTTGGCAAGGGTCGCGGAGAGCTTGCCTTTTTTGCCTTCGTCCTTCTTGGCGTCCTTTTTGGCCGCCGGTTTCTTGGCTGCTTTTTTGGCGGTCTTCTTCGGCGGAGCCTTGGGGATCACCTCGGTCTCCTCTAGCTCGTCCTCGTCTTCGTAGTCGTCATAGTCATCCTCATCCTCTTCCTCGTACTCATCTTCGTCCTCGTACTCGCCTTCCTCGTCCTCGTCTTCGTACTCCCACTCCTCGTCGTCCGCGAGTTCCTCTTCGTCCTCGTATTCTTCCTCGTCTTCGTATTCCTCTTCCTCGGCGACGACAGGGGCTTTCTTGGGCTTCTTTTTGGCGGCGGCTTTCTTGGCCGGCTTTTTCTTGGCGGCTTTCTTCTTAGCCTTGGCCGGCTTGCCCTCGATATCGGCTCCTCGCAGGAAACCCCAAAGGCCCGCGAACAGCTCCTTGGTCCAACCCCAAAGGGCGGTGCCGAAACTCTCACCGCGGCGGTCACGCGCTTCCTCGACCCAATCGGCGAAAGCCACGTAGGCCGGATAGAAGGCCATTTCGGTGGCCAGCATGAAGGAAATGATCGCCAGGGTAACCAAAATCACCCATAGGCCCAGACCGCCGAAGCGGCTGACGAGTTCGGGCACCCATTCGTAGGCCAACCAGCCGCCCGGTCCGTAGGGCGTGCTCGCGGTTACGTATTCGAGGCCGTGGGCTTCATAATTGGCGCGTTCGGCAGCCACTTCCGCGCCAAACCCCAGGTGCAGGATGAAGGCGAAGGAAAACACGAAGGAAAAGGCACCGATGACGCGGATCACGGGCAATTCGACTTCCTTGCGGGCCACGACCACGCAGCCCCAGGTGAGCCCCAGAACCGCCAACAGGTAGGCGGAGAGCCCGAGGAAGGTCAAAGACCAGTCGGCCAGGTAGAAACCGACCCTTCCGCCCAGGTTTTTGCCCGCTCCAGCGGACTCAAACGGCATGTGAAAACTGAAGAGGGAGAGCAGCAACCAGATCGACAATCCGATCATCAGCAGCCCTGCCAATTCCAGTACGCGAGCGGCCGTCTCCTCGTCCAGGGGTTCACCCAAAAGGAAACTACTGCTCAGTTCACTCAGACGGCTCACGCCACCTTTTTTTTGACCCTTCTTGCTAGGCAAAAATCCCCTCGCTCCAATTCAACAAA
>JARGOW010000456.1 GCA_029212955.1 Planctomycetota bacterium
GCCAGGGGCAGTTTTAGGGCCTTGGGACCCAGGATTCGTCCAATCCAGAAGGGGATGGAGTCTCCAATCAGGGTGGCCAACCAACAGGTCAGCATGATGGGGAAGGTGTCCACCAAGCCCTGATGCAGCAGGTAGCCCGAGCCCACCATGGTGACTTCCTCCGGAATCGGAAGTCCCGCGCCTGCGCCCACCAGCACCAAAAACGGCGCTCCGTAGCCCAGTCGCTCATATATCGAGCTCAGGAAGCTTTGTTCGACGAGGGCGAGGATCACGTCGGGATCCTACCCGAGCCATCGGATCGGGGCCACACCCTTTGCCCCGGCGCGGGACCGCGGTCCCATTCGAATGCACATCGCCCCGCTGGTGGCGCCCTGGGCCTTGAAATCGAGGCCAGCTAGTGGTCGTGTTCGTCGTCGCCGTCCCCGTGGTCGTCCTCGACCGCGTCCAAGTGGGCGCCGGTCACGATTTCCAGGACCTTGGGCGCACGCCGATGACCCAATTCCAGGGCCCGGTTGAGATGTTCCATGCCCAGGCTGCGCGCCGCTTCTGGGCCGCCGGGCCAGGGCAGGGGATCCTCTTCGAGGGCAGCCAGGTGTGCGATGTACAGGACCAGCGTTTGGCCCAGGACCAGGTGGACTTCACCCGGATCGCGACTCTGCTCGATGCCCTCCAGCAGCACGTCGATGCCAGCTTGCATCCAAGCCATGCGTCGCGCGTCGTCGGGTTCGTTGAGGAACGATCCCCGGTCAAAGACCAAGTGGGAGGACAGGGTCGCCCAACCCTCAGGGGATTCGCTGTCCAGGGCCAATGCGCGGTCCGCGTGCAGATAGGCCTGCTCCCAGGATCCGCGCGCCAGGCTTTGATCGAATTGAATCCACTGCCAGCTGGCAGCCAAACTGGCCAGGGGGCTGCGTGGAGTGCGGTCCGCACGCATTCCTATGCGGGCTCCGACGACCAGGCACATCAATCCCGCAGCCGCCAGAATCCAGGGCAAGTGTCGGCGGCTCATCGGTCGATCCCCCAAGCTTGCAAACCCCGGCGGGCCACACCCCAGCAAAGCGCCAATGTGAGCAAGGCAAAAAGCCCATGGGCCACCGTCAGGCCGGGCGCGCCCACCGCCACCCTTTGCCATGCGAGCGATTCGGGCCAAGCCGCAAGCCAAGTGGGCTGAAGACCTCCCACGATCCAACCCGTGAGCAGGGCCAGGGGAATTCCGAGTGTGGGTCTGAGCCAGGTACACGCTGTGATCAAGAGCGCCAACAATAGGCAACCGTGGAGCCAGGCGCGAAGCCCCATGCCCAACCAATGCTGGATTCCGCTTTGGGCGGAGAGAGTCAGCAGGCTGCGCGATCCGAGCACGCCCAGGTAGCCGTCCCCCTGATTGGCCAAGGTCATCCGCACTTCTCCCGACCCGGTGGGGATCGGAACGCCCAACCACCGCAGCCCTAGAATGCGAGCTTCGGCTTGCTCGACCGCCGAACCCCGCGTCAGGAAAACGAGGGCGTCCGTGGTGGGGGAGGCGCCGACGGTGGGTCGGACCAGGATGGAAAACCGCCCGGAATCTCCCGGGTCGAATTCGTGGTTGAGGGCCTGGCCCGGGGGCAGGACCGCATCCGACTTCCAAGAGATCACCCGGTCGATGGAGTGATCGGGCGCCGGGATGGTATCCGTCGCAATCAACGCTCCAAACAATAGGGTGGTGGCCAATGCGGCGGCGGCACAGGTTCCGAGCCATAGGGAAAGCAGGTAGGTCCCAGGTCCCACACCCAAGGGCGCTAGCCAGTTGGCTTCCTTGCGACTCAATCGCCCGAGACCCAAACCCAGCTGCAATCCCGCGAAAAGCACCCAAAGCCAAACCCCCTGCTCCAAGGCAGAAGACAAACGCAGCAGGGGTGCGTCCTGCAAGCCCCCATAGCCCGCGGGCTGGCCCCAACTGGAGCGTAGGTACAGCACGGCGATGACGAACAAGAACCCGGGCATACCCAGGCACAGTCGGCGCAACTGCAGGCCCGCAAGCGGACGAAGCGATGCTCGATTAACGCCCATCGCCGGATCGGGCCCCGTGATAAATGTCGATGGCATCGCGCAGGGCGGGTAGGATTTTCACGCCTTGCGCTCCCTGTTCGCCAAGCCAAGTGCCGAGTTTTTCCTCTAGATCCGCATCCATGCCATGCACTTCGATGGAGTGCTTGTCCGGAGCGCCGAGGATCTCCAATGTGGGTCCTTCGCAAACGATTTGCCCATCCATCAGGACCGCCAAGCGATCGGTTAGCGAAGCCAATTCGGAAACCACGTGGGAGGCAAGAACGAGACTGCCACCCCGGGCCTGATGCTCTTGAATCCAATCCTGCAAGAGGGTCAAACCGGGGGCGTCCAATCCTGCGCTGGGTTCGTCGAGCAGCACGAGTTCGGGTTCGAACAGGAAGGCTTGGGCTAGACCGAAGCGCCGCAGCATGCCGCGGGAGTAGCGACCCAGTTTGGTTTTCGGATGGGAGCCAAGGCCGGCGCGTTCCATGGCCGCCAGTAGTGCGGCCTTGTCCCGTCGTCCCCGCAAGCTGGCCAGCAACCCCAAAGCCTGCAAACCGTTCAGGTCGTCGGGAAAGGGGGAGTCCTCGGGCAGGTAGGCCGCACGCGTGAGCGATTCGGGTTGGTGGGCATGCCCCCCAAGGATCAGGACCTGCCCACCATGGGGTCGAAGCAACCCGGCCAGGTGTCGCATCAAAGTCGACTTGCCCGAGCCGTTGGGACCCAACAGCCCCAGGGTCTGCCCGGCCTCTAACTCCAGGTTCAAACCCCTGAGGATCTCGCGCTTGCCAAACCCATGGGGCAGCTTCGCGCGCAGATCGGTGACCTGGAGGGCGAGGGGAGAGGCGGTAGGGGGTTGGGCCATGGGGGCATCCTAACCCAGCAGCCCTTTGGCCAAGTGCCCAGAATCGCCGCGCTGCGAATTTTCCCGGTGCGCGGGGATCCGGGAGCGAAATCGCACTCTTCCGGCCCAGGCGTGGTGCGATTCCTTGGCCGGGAAATGGGCCCACGTGTCCCGTACACGGCCAGAATACGGCAAAGGCACCGACGTGGCCCGGTCCGCCGTGTACCATGCGATGCCGGGAAATCACTCTCGGATGGGACCTTCGAACACCATGACGACCCTTTGGCTGTATGTATTGTCCGGCGATGAGCTGGGACGTGTTGAGACCTTCGAGTCCACCCTTTTAACCATTGGCCGTGGAGAGGACGTGGACATGCGCCTGAAGTCGCCCACGATCAGCAGGCACCATGCGCGCCTGCAAGTGGGCGCCGGCGGAAGGGTATGGATCCAGGACATGGATTCCACGTCGGGAACGTTCGTGGGGGGCAAGCAGGTCAAGAAGGCCGAGGTGCCCGCGGGAACGGTATTGCGCATCGCAGACGTGGAATTGCGTGTACGTGTGGAATACACCGAGCCCATCGCCGCGGAAGAACCGGCCCTGGAAATGGAGTTGGAGGGCGAATGGGAAGAGGGCGTGGCCCCGGTGGTCCAAACCCCAGCGGCTCCCGCACCGGTTGCCGCCGCCCCGGCCAAACCCGCCCAACCCAGCGCCCGCGACCGGCGCCGCGCGCAAGCCCTGGGCGACCTGGCGTCACCCAATGCATCCGGTCGGACCAGCGGTGGAAAGCGCGTCTTGCAATACAGCCAGCACCAAACCGGATATGGAATCGGTGGCGGGGAATTGAGTCAGCGGGCCCCGTGGCAGAAGTTCATGGCGGTGGTCGTGGGCATCGCGCTGCTTGCGGGTTTGGCCTATGGCGCGTTCT
>JARGOW010000457.1:0-391 GCA_029212955.1 Planctomycetota bacterium
TGCTGCTCCTTGATCCGGTGCTCCACCAACCCGAATGAAGCGCTGAGCGTATCCGCGATGCGCACGGGCCCGGTGGCCCCGCTACGGGGCGCCAGGCGCAAAACCGCACCGACGATGCCCTGTACCCGGCGCAATCCATCGCCCACCAATGCCAAATAGCGCGCGCGCTTGTCCCCGCCCGTCTCGGGTCGCTGCAAGACCTCGACCGCATTCAGCATGCCCCCCAAGGGGTTGTTGATTTCATGGGCAATACCCGCAGCCAATTCTCCAGTGGCGGCCAACCGCTTCTGGGTGGTTGCCGTGGCTTCGGCGCGCCGCACCGCATCGGTGGCTTCTTTGACCTCCCTGCCCAAGCGTTCCCCGAAGCCCTCCACCTCAGCGGCCATGGAGT
>JARGOW010000457.1:401-3795 GCA_029212955.1 Planctomycetota bacterium
GTTGAAGCGGCGCATGAGATGCCCCATTTCATCGGTCCGTCCCTGGTGTTGTACGCGGGCGGAAAAGTCCCCACTAGCCACCCGGTCCGACGCGCTGGTCAACCGCCGAATGGGTGCGAGCAAGAGCCGATTCGCCACCACGTAGGTGATGCCCGTCAGGAGCAACACCGACCCCAGGAACCAAGGCCAAATCGACTGCATCCAGCCTCCTCCGCCGAGGAGCTGCTTCGACACAACCCAAACCCCACCCCACGCACTGCCATCGGTGGATTGGATCGGCTTGGCCAATCCGTGCCCCACGCGCACAACCCGTTGCTCGCGGTTGGCCAATCGTATGCCCTCCAAGATTTCCTCCACCGGGAATGCGACACCCCGGTTGGCGCTCCCAACGGGGTTCAAAAGGAGGGAGAATTCCCCCTCCCGTTCCACGTCCGTGAATCCGGGAAGGTGTACGACTAGGGCGTCATCAAAAGCGTCCCATCCATGCCAGCCGAGCAGGCCACCCGACCAAAGGGAACCATCGTCACGCAGGTGGGTCCGCAACTCCTGGGCAACCAAACCTAGATAGGTGTGCTGCAGCTCGAGGACGGACTTCTCCAAACGCGGCGTGGTCCACGCCGCAGCCAACGTGAACACGCCCAGATTGGCAATGGCCACAGCCAGGATCAGAGTCCACCGCAGGGGGACCTTCATGCTGGGATTCCTAGTGGGGTCACCGGCCTCAAGCTCCTTCGATCGAATTCATGATTTCCATGAGCGGCATAAAGAGCGCGACCACAATGAAGCCCACGATGACCGCCATGACCACGACCAAGAGGGGTTCCAGCAGTTTGAGCACGTTCTCGGTGCGGCGATCAAAACGCTTCTCATAGGCGCTGGCGACCTTGAGCAACATGTTGTCCAGCTCACCGGTCTCTTCGCCCACATCCACCATGTTCACGACCACGTCGTCGAACAATCCGGACTCGCCCATGGGGCGGGCCAATCCCTCGCCCTCCCGAACGGTCTTGCGAACCTCTTCCACCGCTTCCACCATGACCTCATTTGAGGATGTGTCCCGCACAATTTCCAGGGAGTCCAGGTGGGGTACTCCAGCTTGCACCAAGGTACCGAAGGTGCGTCCGAAGGCGCCGGTCAATTGATCGCGGATCAAGCGCCCCAAAAGCGGCAACTTCAGGAGCAAGCTGTGCATGCGATACCGGTAGCCCAGGCTACGACGCATGAAGAGCATATGGAGGAGCGCCACCAGGATCGGCACACCAAACACCAGATACCAGTAACTCACCACGAACGCGCTCACGTCCAGCAAAATCTGGGTGGTACGCGGCAGTTCCACATTGAATGACCGGAACACACCATCGAACATGGGGATCACAAATGTGATAACGGCCGCGACGACTCCGGTGGCGACCAACCCTAGCAGTATCGGGTAAGTCATCGCTCCGGAGACCTTTGCGCGAACCTCCTCCGCCTTTTCCCGGAAGGTGGCCACCCGAACCAAGATCCGATCGAGCACACCGCCCGCCTCCCCCGCGCGGACCATGTTCGTGTAGAGCGAATCAAATACCCGGGGAAATTTGGACATGCTCTCGGAAAGCGGCAATCCGCCGGACACATCCTCCGTCAACTCGATGAGCACATCCTCAAGAATGGTCAGGGCCCGCACCACCGGAATCCCCGCCTCGGTCAGGGTGGCCAATTGAACGGTGAAATCCGTCACAATGGCCCGGGACACCCGGCCTCCGCTGCGCTTCTTCTTGGGACCGGCGCTGCTCCCTTCACGCCCGGCGGCGGGCCTAGAGGGTGCTTGGGCGGGGGAGCGCTGGATTCGTTTGGCCATGGGGTCGAAGGAGGTGGGTTGGTGTGGGAGAGGCGTGCCAGCCTAACTTGGGGTGGGTCGGTCGTGCTATACCAATTCAGAGGGAGGAAGTTTCCCGAAGGGCTTCCTCCAGAGTGGTTCGTCCTTCGAGAACCGCCTTCAAACCGGCCTGGCGCAGGGTATTCATCCCCTCACCCAAAGCGATCGTGCGCAACTCCCCGGTGGAGGCTTGGGCGTGTACGGCCGCGCGCATGGCGTCGGAGACCATGAGGATCTCGAAAATGCCCATGCGCCCCTTGTAGCCGGTGTGGTGGCAAACTTCGCAGCCTTCCCCGTAGTACAGGGTGGAGCTGCGAATCTCCTCCGCAGCGGCGCCCAACCCTTCTAGCAATTCCTCGTCGGGCGTGTAGGACTGCTTGCACTGACCACAAATGGTTCGCACCAGGCGCTGGGCCACAACCGCTTGCAGGGTGGCCGTGATGAGAAAGGGCTCCACACCCATATCCACCAAGCGAGTCACCGTGGATGGCGCATCTCCGGTGTGCAGGGTGGCGAAAACCGTGTGTCCGGTCAGGCTGGCTTCCACCGCCGTTCCAGCGGTTTCCGAATCGCGGATTTCTCCCACCAGGATCTTGTCCGGATCCTGGCGCAGAATCGTGCGCAATACCGAAGCGTAGGTCACACCGATGTCCCCTTGGATCGGGATTTGCACGATGCCATCGATGTCATACTCCACCGGATCCTCCACCGTGATGATCTTGACCGATGGATCGTTGGCTTCGGTCAGCATGGCATACAAAGTGGTGGTCTTGCCCGAACCCGTGGGCCCGGTCACCAGGATGATTCCATTGGGAAGTGAAGTCAATGCCCGCAGATGTGCTTCATCGGAAGCATTCAAACCCAGCGCTGCCAAATCCAAATTCACCGCTGTGCGGTCCAGAATCCGCATGACACACCCTTCCCCCGTTTGGGTAGGCAAAGTGGCCACACGCAAGTCCACGGGCTCCCCATCGATGGACAATTCGATGCGCCCATCCTGGGGCAAGCGAATCTCGGTGATGTCCAAATCCGCCATGACCTTGATACGCGCCACCAGGGGCAGGGCCAAATGGTGGGGAGGCGCTTCAATTTCGTACAAGGATCCATCCACGCGATAGCGAATCCGGAACTGGTCGTCAAAGACCTCGAAGTGCACATCCGATGCCCGGTCGCGTACCGCCCGGTTGAGAATCGAGTTCAACAGGCGCACCACCGGCTTGCTCTTGGCTGCCGACTCCGTATCGGCCCCATCCACGGCCCCCGCCGCGTCGGCGATGGCCGACGCCAGGTCGGCTTCCTCGCCATAGTGCTGCACGACCGCGTTTCGGATGTCTTCCGCCGGAGCCACCATGGCTCGAATCGGCCTTCCTGTGGTGAAAGCCAAGTCGTCGAGAACGGCTTGGTTCAAGGGGTCTGCCAATGCTACCACCAGCTCTTCCCCATCCATGCGTAAGGGCAGCACGAGGAACGTGTGCGCCACGCTACCATCCACGAGTTCCAAGGCTTCCACGCTGGGAGTCTCCCGGGAGACCTCCA
>JARGOW010000458.1 GCA_029212955.1 Planctomycetota bacterium
TCCAGGGCGGCGCTGCTTCCCGACATGCTGCTCGGCAGGGGTAGGGCCTTGGTCTGCAGGGTTAGGAAATGCTCCATGGCCCAACCCATGGCGGGAACCAGCAGAAGCGCTCCCAGGACAAAGCCGGGGTTGGGCAACCGCAGGCCCAGTTCGCGGATCACCGAGACAAAGCCGGGTCCAGTCTGCAGGTTCCGGCTCGAATGAGTGCCCGCATGGCTCTTAGCGCGCAGGGCGCAAATGACCGCCATCGCGGGCAGCAGTCCCCAGAGAGTCCACGCCAGGCCGCCCAGCATGTCCTTGGACTGCAGCCAGGATCCGATGATGTACACGGCCAGCACGCCTGCAAAACCCCAGCGCATGCCGTGGCGAGCGGGGCCTTGTCGTGCAGCCTTTTGCACGTCGCTGTCGGCGACCAAAGCTCGTTCGCCGTCCATGTGACTTGCGAGCTGGCGCAGGGCCAACCAGGACCAGCCCAGGTGGCTGATGATCATGGCGATGGTGGGCGCCAGGGTTAGGTCGCCGCGCAGCACGTCGCGCAGGGTCAACGCGGGCCCTGCGAAGGGAATCACCGCCAAGTACACGTTGTGGGGCAGGCCCGGCTGGAACACGATGGCCGAGGGGATGGCCGCCACCAGCATGAGCGGCAGCAAGAGGTATTGGCCCTCGCGGAAGGTGCGTGCGCGGCCCAGGGCCAGGCAAAGTATGGCGCAGAGCAATAGGGCCCCTGGCGCGTACAGCATGGCGGCCAACAGGCGCATGGGTCCGATGTCGCCCATCTCGCTATTGTTGCCCGAGGTCAGGCCCAGTGCCACGCACAGGTAGAGCGCCGCCAAATTGGCCAGTAGAGTCACCAGGGCAGCCACGGCCACCGAAGCGTACTTGCCGTAGGCCAGGGTCTTGGGCGACATGGGCTGCACGAGCAGGGTCTCCAGGGTTCCGCCCTCCCGTTCCCCGGCGAACACCGACAGGGCCGCGAAGGCCCCGCCACTGATCAGCAATAGAACGAGCAGCATGGGCAGCATGCGCGCCAGCTTAGCCCCGCCCCGCTCCTGTTCGCTGGCCACGTCCACCTGCTCCAGGCTCAGGAACGCTCCGGGATCGGACCCGAGCAACTCGATACGGAGCTCGCTCTTTTGCTGGCGTTCCAAGGCGCGCAGGGCGGAGGCCACGCGCTTCTGGGCCTCGCGGCTGTTGCTAACCTTGACATCGAAGTAGATGGACACCTCGGGGCGTCCTTCGAAGCGGTGGCTGGGATGGCCGACGATGAGGATCTCGGATTCCTCAGGCAGGGTCTCCTGGTACAGGGTGCGGCGTTCGGTGGAAAGGTCTACGCCTTCGGATTCGGATACCGCGCGCGCTTCCAATTCGGCCAGGGCTGTCCCATCGAAGGTGGAGCCTTCCAGGCCTTCGATGGATTCGATGGCCTCTAGGATTGGCCCAGCATGCGCTTCCGACAGGCGCGACAGGTCGTGCAGAACCTGGACCGTGCGCTCGGCCATCTGGTTCTCGGAGATGTCGTTGATCTTGTTCTGTCCGTAGAGCATCCACGGATAGAGGAGCATGGGCAATACGACGGTGGCGAACAGGGCCCGCTTGTCCCGCAGGAGCTGGCGCAGCTCGCAAGTGAGAATGGCCCAAAGCTGTTGTTTGGGCTGGATGGGGTTTTGGCCCGGAGTGGGGAGGCTCATGCTGTGGCGGCCCCAGGCTCGGCCCGGCGCACGAGCTCCTTAAAGATCTGCTCTAGGAATTGCGCTCCGGTCAATTCACGCAATTCGTCCAGGGTTCCCACGGCCAGGGTGCGGCCGTGGTGCACCACGCCGATGCGGTCGCACAGGCGCTCCGCTTCCGAGAGAATGTGGGTGGAAAAGAGCACGCAGCGTCCGGAGGAGCGGCGCGATTCCACAAAGTCGATCATGTCGCTGGCCGCCATGATGTCCAGGCCCGTGGTGGGTTCGTCCAGGATCAGCACACTGGGATCATGCACCACAGCGCGGGCGATGGAGATGCGCTGGCGCTGGCCCGTGGAGAGGCCCTCGCAGCGGCCGTCCACGAACTCCTGCAGTTGGAAGGTGTCGATCAGGGTGGCGATGCGTTCCTCGAGCTCGGCCGGTTGCAACCCATGCAACTTGCCAAAGTAGGTCAGGGTCTCGCGTCCGATCAGGCGCGGGTAGAGCCCCGTGGTCCCCGAAAGGAATCCAATGCGTTGGCGTACGCCCATGGGGTCCTGTGAGGCGTCCACGCCGGCGATTTCCGCGCTGCCTTCGGAAGGAACAAGAATGCCAGCCAGCATTCGCAGGGTGGTGGTCTTGCCGGCGCCATTGGGGCCCAGGAGGCCAAAAATCTCGCCGTAGCGGCAATCCAGGTCCAGGTTGCGCACCGCTTCCACCTTGCCCCGTTCGGGGTCGTGGAAGGTCTTGACCAGGCCCTGGGCGTGGATGGCCAGGTCGTACTCGGGTTGGGTTTCGGAACTCATCGGGCTTTGCGGCTGAGCAGGTGCTTGAGGGACATGGAGGAACCGGCGAAGGCCAGGGCCTCCAGACTGAGGATGCGAATGCAGAGGCGCACGGCGATCCAAGCGCTGGCCAGGAGGCTGAGCGCGGTGAGGGCGTAGGGGATGGGCAGGGATTCCATGACCAGGATCGAGCGGATGGCGAGCACCACGTTGACCACGGGGACCAGGGCCCAGATTTCATTCAACTGCAGACCGGGCATGACGCCAATGACCGCGGGCAACATGAAGACCATTTGGGCCGGGCCGAGCATGGCTTGGCCTTCCTTGAAGGTTTTGGTCAAGCCTGCCAAGGCGGTCAGCGTGGCCGACACGAAGAAACAGAAGAGCAGGATGATGGGCAGGGAAAACAGCACCGCTTTGAAGGGGAACTGGATCTCGATGGGGAGATTGGGACCGAGCGATGCCAGGAGGTGGCGTGCGGCCAGCCCCATGGATGTCAGGTTTAGGGTGGTGGCCACGAAGGCCAGCGCCGTGCAGGCCAGGATTTTTCCGGTCAGCACCTTGGCCCGGGGAATGGGCAGCAGGAGGGTTGTCTCCGAGGTCCCGCGTTCCTTTTCGCCCGCGGTCAAATCCACCGCGGGGAAAAAGGCTCCCATGACGGCCATGATGACAATCATCATGGGCAGGATCATGGACAGGGCCAGGGCGCCCTTGTCCTTGCGCGTGGTCACCGCTCGCGGACTCACATCCAGAGGGTCCAGGGCTCCCGGGTCCAGGCCCGCGGCCTGGGCCGCCTGGTTTCTGTATTGGCCCACCAGGGTGCGGATCAGGTCCACGGCGCGGTCGTTGGCGAGCTCGGAGTGGGAGCGGGTGCTGTGGGTGTAAAGGGTGCTGGTCCCTTCCTCGCCGCCTTGCAGGAGCAACACTGCGTCGGGTTTTTCCGGCTCATCCTCGCTGGCCTGGACGCCCTGGGGTAGGGGCGTGAGCCATTCGCGAATTTGTTCGTCGTCCTGGATGTCCGCATGGGTCACAAGTTTGACGTTCTGGAAGATTGGGTCTTCTTTGGTGCCCTCGGGCATGAGAGAGGCCATGTCCGCCTGAACCTGGGCCACTCGACCGGGATCCCCGACCAGACCGATGTCCACCTGGGTTTGCTCCTGGTGGCCTTTGACCACGAGGAAGCCCTGGAGGATCACCCAGAAGAGAAGGGGGTACATCACGATCGGAAGGACGATCGAATTCTGCACCGTCTGGCGATCTCGGAGGCTCGACACCAATTCCTGGCGGGCGATGTGGAGCGTCGGAAAGGACAGACCGGAATTCTGGGGAGGGGAAGGGTGGG
>JARGOW010000459.1 GCA_029212955.1 Planctomycetota bacterium
AGATTGCACCCGGAGAGGGAGAGATTCATGATCTCTCCGGTGAGTCGTAGGGGCCCCTGTTCGATTTGGGCGGACACCTCCATATTGGAGCTGGGCCGGTCGAATCCGAACTCCTCGGATCGGACCCGGAAGGCCTGCCGCCGATTTTGGGTCTGATTCGCGGTTGCAGCGACCCAGAAGGCCTCGGGCCGCTCGATTTGGATGACGTAGTTGTCCTTGCCTAAGGATCGCCCCTGGATGCGTGCCGGGACCCCGGGCCGCTCGTCCGTGGGAGTGTCGTTCAGGGACAGGCGCAGGGTGACTGGAAGGGTCCGATCCAGGGTCGGGAGTTCCGGCGCAAATCCAATCAGATGGTTGGGGTGGAGCTCCACCAGACGGCATTCCGTCACCAGTCCTGCGTCGCCGACGAGGTAAGCCAGGGGCTTGGGGTCGGAATTTCGGAAGGTCATGGGGGCGATTTTGGCGGGAGTTTGGGGCCGGCTCAGGATTTTTGCAGGCCTATGCCTTTCCACTATCGGCTGTGGAAAGGTGCATTTTTGAGGGGCATTTTGACTGTGGATAACTTGGGGGATAGTCGCCCAAGACGGTGGGGGAGGGGGCTTTTGAGCCCGTGAGGCTGGTTTTTGCGTTGGTGGCGAATTGGGGCAGATGTTGGTTTATTGTGGATAGTTGGGTGTGGAAAGTCTGTGGAATTGGTGGGACTTTGGGTGCGATCTGGGGAATGTTCCAAAATTAGTGGCGAGATTGGTGGCATTTTGTACTCTGGGGTCGCACAGCAACCGGCGGAACTCCGCCCGCTTATCACCACGTCATGTCTAACCCTCTACTACTCATCGGCGAACACCCCGCCACCTTGGATGGGGAGGGACGGATCCAGCTTCCTGTAAGCCTGAGGGATGAAATCAATCCCCGTCGGGCTGACTTCTCCCTGATGGCAAACCTCGAACCGGATGGTTCGATCTGCTTGCGGGAGAGGCGAGATTGGGAGGATTTCGTGGAGGATCTCAGACGTTCACCTGCAGAGAATGCGAAGACACGGCGCACGATGCTGTTCCTCGCGTCTTCTTCTGCGCCGGTGAAATGTGATAAGTCGGGTCGGGTTCGCATCCCCGATGTACTGCTGCTCCAGGTGGGTTTGGATCGCAGCTCTACAGTGCATCGTGATGTCGTTCTAGTGGGGAACTTTGGCGACATGCGGGTGTGGAGTCCGGAAGGCTGGGCCCAATTCCGTGAAGAAGCGCGGGCTGAGTATGCATCGGGAATCGATGCACTGCTTGGTCACAAGCGTTTGGGACCGGAGGGGTTGGTTGACAGAGAAACGGCATGATCAGGTGCTACGGCACCTGATCATGCCCCTCTTTCCGCGGGTATCCCCGGGGAGAATTCAACCGTTTGGCTGGGGATGATCCCCTGGGCCATGACAGAGATCAGGGATGTGGCGTCGATGCCGCGTCCCTGCTTTTTAGGCGAGAAACTTCGCAGGCCGAGGGCTTCCGTAGCGGGCACATCGCCGTCGGCGTACCGGCCCGATCATGGATTTGCGTGGATGCTTGCCCAGGCTGGTTCTGCAAGCGATGGATCGCAAGTCGGCGCGCAGATCGCGGTGGCAAAAAGGAACCCGGAGCGCGGGGGAAGGCCGCTCTCCGGGTTCTTGAATGTCGGGGGGTGGTTGTGCCCCGAGGGGGCTAAGAGGGCTTGCGGCCCCGGGGTGCACGGCCCTTGGGCAGCTTGACGCCCTGCTCGGTTAGATAGGCTTCCAGGGGTTTGCGGGATTCGGCGAGGGCCCGGCGCAGGGGGGTGTTGCCCTCCTCTTTGGCCTCTTCGAGGGCCTTGTCGATGTTGCGCACGATCGTCAAGGAGCGCTTCATGGCGCCGCTTTGCTTGAGCTCTTTGGCCTTGGCCCGCTGCTCCACTTCTTCGATCTTCTTCTTCAGGTCGGCGATCATCTGCTCGGGGGTTCGCCGGGTGTGTTTCGTACCTTTTTTAGCCATCGTTTTAGGAGTGTTTGGTGTCCATTGGTCCCTTCACTGTGTCGGAAGAGTCCCATTTGTTATCGGTGGGAGCGTAATCGAATGGGAAAAATATTCAATCCTGGGCGGGCTCATTTCCGTTTCAAACCGAAGCATGGCTTTGTAAGAAGTGAGGGCTTCGCCGCTCTCAAGTCGGATGGACCCAAGGAATGCCGAAAAGGACTGAATTTTGGTGCTGTTGGGGGCCGATCTCGGAGGGTGTCGACCTGTATCTATGGAAATCTGCCCCAGGCCGATTCCTGAAACCATCCCCATGTTTTCCCCCTCCATGCACCGCTGCAGCCTCATAGCGCTATTCCTGACCCTCCTTTGTGGGGTTTCGGAGGCGCAGGAAGCACCGCTTTCCCTGCTGGTTACCAGCTCGGAGACGGGTCTTCTGCTCGTGGTCGATGCGGAAAGTGGCCAGGTGGATGCCACCATTCGGGTTGGAGATGGTCCCACCGGGCTGGCCGTGTCTGAGAATGGGGACCGGGCGGTGATCGCCAACAGTGGCAAGACCGCAGCGGGATCCACTCTCTCGCTCGTGAACACCACAACTCGCCAGGTGATTCGCACAATTCACCTGGAAGGCAGCGTTGGATTGACCCCGGAGAAGCAGACTTTTTTCAAGCCCACGGCGGTTGCATTCCTCCCGGGTGGTGAGCAATTGGTTGCGGCCTCCTCCGCATCGGGCTGCCTGGTGTTTGTGGGTGCAAAGACCGGACGGATTCTGGGTGCAGCCCCGTTCAAAGGTCGGGGTGCCAGTCATGTGATCGTCAGCCCCGACGGCGCATTTGTGTTTGTTTCGCACCCCGACTCCGGATCGATCAGTGTAGTCGACGTGGCCCGTCGCCAGACGATCAAGGAAATCCCGCTCGAGGCGGGTGGAACCGGCGATATGGCCCTGACTCCCGATGGCAAGCAGATGTGGGTGGTCAATAGTTCCACCAACTCGATCAGCGTCATCGACGTGGAAAAGCAGGCGGAGATTTTGGAGTTCGCTAGTGGGTCGTACCCGCGCGACATCGCCTTCACACGCGACGGCAAAATGGCCCTGTGCACCAACTTCCAGTCGGGGTCGATCTCCGTCTACAACACGGGCAACTACAAGGCCATGAGTGAGATCAGCTTGGCAGAAGCGGGCGCCGTGCCCCACTCCAGTGAGGCCACCTGGGAAGGCCCCCCGCCCGTTTCTCCCTGCGGGTTGATGTTCACCGATCCGGGCACGGACCGGGAGCGAGCCTTCGTCGCCCTACAGGGTAGCGATCGAATCTGTGAGCTCGACCTGGACTCCATGGGCGTCAAGCGCACCATTCAGCTGCCGGTCAAGCCTTTCGAATTGGGCTGGAGTCGCACGACCCTGGCCTTCGCGCCCGCTCCCAAGTAGGGGCTCGTCATTCCTGCTCCGCAGGATCCCCTTGTCCGCGTTCCACCTGGGCCATGCCCCAGGCCAAGCAGCACGCTCCCACGATCGCGCCGCCGAACCAACCGGCGGCGAAAGCGTTGCGGTCCAGTAACCAGCCACCCATGGCCAGCATGGTTCCAAGGATGGCCAGGCTACCACCGAGCGAGCCGACGATGACCGGCAAGGGCTTTTCCTTGGCCGGAAGTCCTCCACACAGTTCGCGGACCGGAGCCCATGCTCCCATGGGGCGGACGCGGGTATAAAACTCGCGCAGGTCCTCGGGGTTGGGCGTCTTGAGGAAAGCCATGCTCATGAGGGCGCAAGCCGTTGAAAACAGGACCACCCCAACGACACGTCCCGGGCCCG
>JARGOW010000460.1 GCA_029212955.1 Planctomycetota bacterium
GGCGGCCATATAACCGGCCGAGAGCAGCTCATCGTCGTCCTCGTCGGCGCGGCTCGCCATGGAAGCACCCGCCACGAGGGGCATGGCCTCTTCCAGGTCGTCGTCCAGCACCTCTTCCAACTCCAGGTCATCGTCGAGATCCAGGTCGGCGTCGATCACCTGGGTCATCTCGGGGGCCGGACCTTCATCGAGGGGATCCTCCAGGATGGTGTCCAGGTCGGAGATAGCTTGGGTGGCCAGGCCGGCGGGCTCGGATGCGGGCTCCTCTTCGAAGACCAACTCCTCGACCAGGTCCTCACCGAGATCGACGACTTCGCCGCCTTGGAGCTCATTGCGCAGGCTTTCCACGTCGCTGCGGCGCAGCTTCATGGTTTCGCCTTTGCGGAAGGCCCGAATCTCGCCTTCCGAAACCAGACGCTTGAGCTCCTCTTCTTTGAGGCGCAGTTCGTTTAGGGCTTCGTCAAAGCTGAAAAACTCGTCGGACACAGGCTTATCTCCTAGGGAGGGTTGAGAGGGGGGGGATTTGGGGAAGGAAAGGTGCGCTAGCGGGGACCCAAACGGGTCCTATTTGGGTGCCCCATCGCCAGGGGAATCCAAACCGGAGAACTTCTTCTCCAGGTCTTTGTACCGCAAGGGGCGCCCCTTGGTTTCGGTTTTGTCGTTAAACCCGTCCAATTGCAGGTCCAAACCAATGTTGCGTGCACCCACGAGTCGGATCCCTTGGGACCCGCCGGAACCACCGGAGGCCTGGTAAACGGCCAAGTGCTTGGTTTTGGTGTCGACAAGGTAGAGAACGGAAACGCCGGTCACGTCCACACCGGTGACAGCGATCATGTCCTGGTTCGAATCGGAACTCGCGCCGGCCGAGCTGGTGGTGGTGATTCGAGCGGCCGCGCCCGGATCCACGCCCTGGGCGGAGGCCAAGGCCAAGCCGAAGACCGCCAATGCGCCTCCAACGGCGGCCGCACCAATCAGGGCCGGGGCGCGGAGGGTCGATTTCAACTTCTGGGACATGGGCAATATATTAGCGTAGGAACCACTGGGGCACAAAGGGTCTAGGGGCATCAAAGGCCCACCAAATCACCGGAGAGCTCCTCGACAAGGTCCTTTAGTGTCACCCACCCCAGCGGTTTCTCAGAAGTTCCCACCACCGCGGCTCTTTTTCCTGACCCCCGGAGCTGGAGCAGGGCTCCTGCAATCGTGCATTCAGGCTCCAGGAACGGGGCATCCAGGCTGCCTTCCAACACATCGAGGTCCCCCGAATCGGAGTCTGGGTCATTTTCCAGGGCCCGGAAGCCCGTTCGGGCGGGCAAGCCGATCGCCCGGGCGAGCACATCCAACTGGTGGAGGTATCCGGTCACATGACCTTGGGCGTCCACGATCGGGAGTCGAGAAAACCGGGAACTACGCACCTGCTCCAGACGCTCCTCATCGCTACCTTCCGCTTTCACCACGACCACGTTCTCCCAGGGGACCATCACATTGGAAAGGGCCGTGCTGTGCAAGGCCATGGCGTTGTGCACCAACTTGTACGTTTTTTCCGGGATAGCCCCCGCCCGGCGCCCCTCTTCAAAACGAGCGTGCCAGCGGTCCCGACCACGCAGAACGGCCACCGAATTGCCCTTGAGCCCAAACAAGCGTTCAAAGAGATAGGCCACCACACGCAGAACACGCTCCAAGGGCCAGAACACCACCTTTGAAATCAACAGCAAGGGAAGCGCCAGGGGCACCAGGCCATGGGGTCTGCGCCGGAACACCTCTTTTGGCAGAACCTCCGCCAATAAAAATGCGATCGGTGTCAGCCAGATACTCACCGCAAAGGTGGCCACGGTCGCGGACAGCCCAAGCAAGAGCCCCAGGCTCTCCCCCACATGGGTGGCCAATTCTAGCGCCAGGTTGTTTCCGATGAGGATCAGAATCAGCAGGCCCGCATCGTCCCGGGAAAGCCAACGGGTCAAACGAGCGGACCTATTGCCACGCTCCGCCTCCAAATCCAATTGGACTTTGGACAGGCTGTAAAGCGCGGTTTCTGAACCGGAGTAGATCGCGCTGGCTGCAATGCAAAGGAAGAGGGCCAGGATCAACCAAAACAAGGTCATGGCAGGTCCTCCAGGATGTTGTCCTCCAAGAACAAATCTACGGTGATCACGCGACGACCGCGCACCTCATGGATCTCCCCCATCAAACCGGAACCCAACTCGATGCGTTCCCCGGTTTTCGGAAGCCGACCTAGGATCGCCAAAATGTAGCCACCCAGTGTTTCAAATGCGCTGGGGACCACCTGGAGCCCCATGGTCTCGTTCCATTCACGGATGGAGAGGTCGCCCGATACGCGGTATCGACCCTCCCCCATGGGAATCACTTCGCGCACGGGCTCTTCGCCTTCGGCCCGCAGATCCCCCACGACCTCCTCGAACAGGTCCTCCAAGCTCACCACGCCGGCGGTGCCACCCCATTCATCCACTACCACAGCTTCCGCCGCCCGGGCATTGCGCAGAACGTTCATCATCGACAACACGGGAGCCACCTCGGGGACGAATTGAACTGGCATAACCAGCTGTTCCAGGGGACGGTCCGATTGGGTGTACAGGGTTCGCAGGGAAACGACTCCAACCACGGAGTCCATGTCTCCACGCACCACAGGCAACCACGTAATGCGTTGACGCCGGGCCAACTCCACGACGCCCTTGTGCTCCTGGGAATCCTCCTCCAGATCCAAGGCCAGGACATCCACCCGGGGTGTCATGATCTCACGCACGCGCATGGTGGAGAGTTGAATGATCTCCCCGAGCAGGTCCGCCTCCCCCTGGGCGAGGGAACCTTCCTCCGCGCTTTGATCCAGGGCATGGGCCAAGGACTCCACGGAAACCCCCTGCTCGCGCCGGTCGCTTTCACCCAAAACCCGCAGACTCGTATTGAGGAAGGCGTTGACACCAGATCGCACAGGCTTCATCAATCCCATGTAAGACAACCAAAAGGGTGCCGAAATCCGGGCCACAGCCGTAGGCATGCGCAATGCGAGGGTCTTTGGAACGATCTCCCCGCAGATCAAGATCGAGACGAGTGCTGCGAAGCCCGACCAGATTCCGTCCCCGGGGATGGTCCGCGAGGCCATGGAAAAGAAGAAGACGTTGATGAAGAGATTGCCCGCCAGGAGCGACACCAGCAAATCCCTTGGCTCCCTCAACAGGCGCTGAACCTTGGTTTGGGGTACTTTTCCAGGCTCGACGGGACCCAAGGAAAAGAACGCCGTCTCCGAGGCACTAAACGCCGCAGAGCACATCAGCAGAAAAAGAAGGAGGATCCAGTCGAAGGGCATTGTGGGCTACTCGGCGGCCCCACTATATCCACCGGAAGAAGGTTCCCGCCAGATCGGCAAATGGATTCGAACGCAGAAGCCTGAACCGGGGCTGCTTTGGAACTCGACCTGGCCCCCATGGCCGTCGATGGTTTGGTGCACGAATGAGAGTCCCAGGCCCGTGCCCTGCCCCACGTCCTTCGTGCTAAAGAAAGGATCCGCCACACGGGCCAGGGTCGATTCATCCACCCCGGGTCCGTCGTCCTGCCAGCTCAGCATCAAGCCCTCGATCTCCACCTCGATTTGCACTTCAATCCGCCCACCCCCGTCCGGGTAGCGCTCCTCCAGGGCTTGCATGGCATTCACCCACAGATTCAACCAACATTGCCCCAATTCATCGGCTTGGCCATGGACGATGAGCAATTCTCGAAAGAACTCCGCCCAATCGTGCGCATGCCCCTCCAATACCTGGTCTCCCTGA
>JARGOW010000461.1 GCA_029212955.1 Planctomycetota bacterium
GGCCGTGGTGCCTTCGGCACCCGAGCTTGAGAAGATCTCCAGCGTACCCAAGTCGAAGCCGCCCAAGATCATGGTACCGAGGATCAGTTCCAGGGCTGCCGCTCCGGTGATCAGACCAGCGGCGGCCAGGATGGACTCCCCGCGTTGCTTGCCGGTTCCACGCTCGCCGAACCAGCGGAATATGGCCCCGATCAAGATACCGATGCCGAGGAACGGAGGCAGGTAGATTCCAACCGCAAGCGCCATAGAGGGCAGTTGAATCCCACGCTTGCCGGCGAAGATGTCGAGCAGGACAGCGCCCACTCCGATCCCCACGCCCACGATGATCGGCGACCAGGGCAGCTCACTCTCGAGCAGCAGACCGGTGATCAAAGTCGCGAACATCTTGCCTTGTGGAGCGCCCAAGTTATCGGAGCCTAGGGTGTAGGCGTTGTGGGCCACGTAGAGCACGATGGGCACCACGATGGCACCGGCGATCAGACCCAACAACTGGGCCTTGAATCCATCCTGCACACGCACCTTGCAGTACTGCATGGTCTTGTAGTCCTGGCTGGAGTCGTTGGCTGCGCAAACGGCCACGCACGCGCCCACGAGCAGGGGCGTGAGAATCATCACGTCCTTGATTTCCGTGCGACCGGTGGCCAAGGCCACCAAACATAGAACCAGGGTCGTAACGAAGATCGTTCCAGAAACCGGCGACGCAGAGCTGCCGATTTGCAGGGAAAGAATCGCACCTAGTGTGACCATCAGGCCGCACATGACCACGATGGCCGCGGACATGGACATGCCAAAGGCGCTGATGCCACCTTCCCGCCAGATGATCCAGCCGAGCATCATGACCACACCGGCGATGACGCTCATGATCAGTCCCCTGCGCACTCCGGGATCCACTTCGAGCAGCGGGTCTTCCTTTTCCCCGGCTTCGATTTTACGAACACCCAGGAAGCGAACCAGGGAATAGGCCACCGCAACGGTCATGGCACCGCCGCCCACCCAGCGCATGGAGTTGGCCGGATAGGCCGCGAGCAGTTCCGCATTGGCCGGATCGATGCTCGCAAGCATCACGTCGCCAATCGTGCGCAGGAGGCTTCCGCCAAATACGAGCAAGGCCGTTGCCAGGGTCAGCAGGCCGCCAATACCCATATACATGGGGTTGAAGGGCAGATCCACAGAGAATTCCCGGTCGCCTAGCTTCTCCTTCCAAAGGATCACGTGCTCGTGAACCGCACCGATGCGCACGATGAGCGGCGCCAGGAAACTGAGCAACAGTCCCAGGTACAGGGACTCCTTGAGCTTGGGCTTGTTGCCTGAATCCGCCACCGCGGCTTCGATCATCGCCTCGCACGCCCGCGCTTCCGGTGCGGGCAAGGTGGGATCGGTGAGGAACTTCTTGGTCGCCAACCCCACGAAACCATAGCCGATGAGCGCACCGGCCAAACTCACATAGATCAGGGTGGCCACGTCCACGGGAGGCACCGCCATCCCCTTGTCCGCATGCAAAATCTGAATCAGCGGCGCCGTGAAGATCACCCCGGAGGTGACCGCCATGCCCGCCGACCCTGCCACCTGGGCGATGTTCAGGAAGCGGCTGCCGCCTCCCCCAGACGCCGCCTTCGCAAACGCACCCCAGGCCAGAAGAATCACCAGGGGACTGACCCCGGGCGTGATACCGGCTTTCAATCCGGCGATCACGAGCGTGCCCGAGAGCACGGTGGTCACAATCACACCAAAGACGAGGGGGAAGCGATCTTTCATAGGTATCCGGTCAGGAGAGCTGGGCGCGGGGCCCACATGCTAACCGCCCGACCCGATTTCCCGCAATCTTGAGCCCTCGGCTGGGCCCTTCTCCCCCACAAGAGAAGCTCCGACCTCCACCGGGTCGAGATCGGAGTTCCTTGATTTGCGGGCTCGCACCCTATCGCGCGTCGGTCCCCTCCGCGCTGGCCTCGGCCTGTACCGCACTCAAATCATCGCCCTGGATGAAAGTTTGTCCCTTGTAGAACTGGGAATACACCACGTAAATCACCGTGGTGACCAGCAGCAATCCCACGAAGAACCAGAAGTAGTTCGGGCCATCCAAGGGAGAATTGCCAGCAGAATTCCGAGTGGACTCCATGTACCGGTTCACTAGGGACACGAATTGGTTCCCCAAGGAAACCCCCACAAAGTAGATTCCCATGATGAAGCTCTTCATGCGCTTGGGGCTTTGCGTATAGGCAAACTCGAGGCAGACGATGGAAACCATGATCTCCCCCGCCGTGATCAAAAGGTACGCCAACACCTGCCACGCAATGTTTGGCATCTCGACCAGGTAAGGCGCCATTTGACCGGAGGTCCATCCTTCCGCCTTGAGCAACTGCAGCATGTCTGTCAGTTTGGTCGGCATGGACATACCCTCCGTCACGCCTGCGGGCGCGGCGGCCCAAAGGCCAGCGATCACCGGCTCGGAACCTGCAACAATCCAAGTCTCAATCATCGCCGAAACGGCGAAGGCTCCAGCCGTCAGTACAAATCCAATCCCAATTTTTCGCAGGGGACTCAGCTTCCACACCTTGTCGCACATGGGGTAGAAAAAATAGGTGAACAGCGGAATGCCGATGAGGATCATCATCGAATTGATCGATTGTAGCTGGGAAGGCAGCCAAGCCTCCGAAGTGAACAAGAACCGATCCATCTGCTCCGTCTGCAACACCCAAGAGGACCCTGTTTGGTCATACAGCGCCCAGAAAACCGGGACAAACAGCAAGAAGAGCGGGGCCAGGTTCTTCAATGCTCGACGACCATCGGGGCCCAGGACCTCGGCCTTGAATTGGGTCCACCCTGCGGCTGGCACATGTACAAATTCATGCCGCCCCAACCAAAATAGAAATGTGGCGACCCCCATGAGCACGCCCGGCAATCCGAATGCGAGCCAAGGACCATGGGACTCCAAGAGAATGGGCGTCAAAATCATCGAGGTCATCGCTCCGATGTTGATGCTGAAGTAAAACCAGTTGAAGACCTTGGTCAACATGTGCTTGTTGCCCAACCCGAATTGATCCCCCACATGGGCGGACACGCAGGGTTTGATCGCCCCGGCGCCCATCGCTATCAAGACCAAACCCGCAAACAGGAACGGTCGCATCCCGAAACCAAAGTGCTCGGGAGCCACATCCATCAGGGCCAAACTTCCGTGGCCTACGCAATACAGCAAGCTGAGATACAGAATGGTTCTGTATTTGCCTAACCAGATATCAGCCACCAGGGCGCCAATCAGCGGAAAAAAGTATGCGAGGGAAGTGAAGTCGTGATATCTGGCAACGGCCTCATCCCGGCCCATGTTTGCGGACTCCCCATCCGGTCCTAGCAAATAGGTGGTCATAAAAATGACCAGGATGCACTTCATGCCATAGAAGCTGAATCGCTCCGCCAGCTCGTTGCCCACGATGTAGGGGATTCCCTTGGGGAATCTCGTCTCTCGGGGGTCGGGGGCGGTCAGGTGCTGTCTTGCGGCCATGGGTATCGGAGTGCTTGAGGTCGCCGCGAATCCGGCGTAGTCATCTCGGACAACGCCAGCTCATCGGATGGGACCACAGCATAGCAGCCATATGCCCGATCCGAGCCAACGGGTGAGCGAGACCTGGTGGGATGCCCAGGAATCCTGGAGAAACCCGAAACAATATTCGGATCCCTGAACCCCAATCGCCCGGTCGCGCGATCTGGTGTTCGATCGGCAAGCCCCTGACGGCAGGGTCGTCCATTTCCCCGATCGCAAACTGAACCACCACGGTATCGAAG
>JARGOW010000462.1 GCA_029212955.1 Planctomycetota bacterium
TGTCGTTGACTCCTAGAAGTGTTGCGGGCGAAACGAAGCTGTCTAGGTATTCATCAGTGGCTATCGATGGAATAGTTTCGATTCCGTGGCTGTATCCGGAGCAGCACCTTCTCCGGGTTCAGGATAACTCAGGTCAAGTGCTTGCCACACGGATGCTAGATCTCAGCGGTGGCGAGATTCGGCCACTAAAAGTGTCGTTGGATCAAGAACCAATACTGGTTCGGGTCCTTGGGGCCGATAAACATCCTCGATCAGAGGCAATGTTATGGATACATCAAAATGAGGGGGTTGTAATCGATCAATACACCACCAATTCGAATGGGGTGGTTGAAGTGTACCCCGCAGATGAGAGCCCAATTTTTCTCTGCGTGATTACACAAGCCGGTGAAGTTGGTTGGAACATTCCAATCCCCGAAGAGCAAGTTCAAGGGGTTGGGCTACGAGATATCGTGCTGCAATGCGATGCGAGCCTGGAGGTGGAGCTATTTGATCTGACAGGTCCTCTGGTCGGGGTTCCATGCGTAATTGCCGGGGATGTGATAGAGGAACAGGTCAAGGCCACACAAGCCACCGACCCCCAAGGTCGGGCTACTTTTGACAAGCTTTCGGCGGGGGAGTATTTGGTTCAGGTTTTTTTGCCGGGGTATTGGCCTTACAACAAGTTGTTTGAGGCGAAGGTGGATGGGGGGGTGACGCGGATTAAGATTCCTCGGCTTGCGGATTTGAAGGTTCGGGTGGAGGGTGCGGGTGGGCAGCCGGTGGTGGGGAAGTCGATTACGGTTTGGTCGTTGGATTACGACAAGGATGTGAAGCGGTGGTGGGAGGTGGGGGCGTTGGATCCTAGTCCGGTCACTTGGATGACGGATGAGCAGGGCGAGTTTGTGATACCTGTCATGCCTGAGGGGCCTTTTCGGGTTTCTTGTCCGGGGGCGGAAACGACGATAACGTTGGTTCCGGATGGGGAGAATCTCGCGACGCTTCGACTGGATTCCTGAGCCCAAGGCGAGGCTCGAAGCCAAAGGTACGTGGTGGCATGTACGTGGCTCCTGGGCAGGTGCAATAGTCCCTCTCCTTGCGTTTCATTCCAAGGCGAAGGACTATCGCAACACACGGCAGAAGTGGGCTTCATGGGGTCGTTACCCATTGGGACCGTTCGGGGTAGAATCGAGTATACGAGTCATGAAGCTCCGCATCGACGCCCCTGACCGCCCCGTTCTTCCCCATGCCGCCACCATGGTCATGCTGGTCTACGGAGTTTTTTGGGTCATGTGTTCTCTGAAGTGCTCAGCCGAAAACCTTGCGCTTCAACGCCAAGAGCAGGCCGCACAGGAGCACCATGGACCCCAGGCCTGAGATGCCGAAGAGGATTTTCTCGGGGAGGCGCTTGGGTTCTTCGTCGCCTTCGGCCGTGGCTTCGTCAGGAAAGCGCACAGCTTGTTCGTAGGTAAAGGCCTTTTCACCGAGTTCGTATTCGATGTCCAGTGGATTGAGAATTTCGAGTTTGCCCAGGTCTGGATAGATCACCACTCCGGAGATCAGAAGGGTGCCTTCCTTGCCACCCACACGGTCAAGGTCCGGGAGCTGGACCTCGAGTGAGCCGTCGACCCCCATGCGGTTGGTCTTGAAGACGGGACCCACGCGCACGTAGCCCACCTTGATAGGGTCGGACCAGGATCGGTTGCCGTTTGGCTTGGCGGTCAGCTCGATCTGGTCGCCTTCCACACCCTTCAGCCAGGCGCTGATGTGCGTGATGCGGTGGAAGCCGTCCACGGCGGTGACGCCCAGTTTGGGTTTGATGGTCAGGCGGGCGCCGGGACTGAGCCATTTGGCGTGGCGGGACTGCTTTCTGGCGGTCTCGGGGGATACGGTTTCCGCGGGGGCTGAGAGGGAGGATTTGGTGGAGGGCTTTTCGAAGAAGACGGAGTAAATCACCGTGGGCAGGATCATGACGACCAGGCAATAGAACAGGAATCGGCCGCCCAGGGCCCCCTGGAAAACCATGAGTATGCCGCCCATGAAACCCAGGATCAGTAGGCCTTGCAGGCGCTCGTAGATCCAGAGATTCTTCGGCTCTTGCGTGTCGCCCTGCGTGGATGTTTCGGGCTCGGTCGGAGCGCTGACTTGGATCTGATAGCTTTGCTGGAAGGGTTTGCTGTCCGCCTGGATCGAGAACTCTCGCTTGGCCATGTCCATGACGATTGGGGCATCGATGATGGATCCGCGTAGCTCCAGGGTTCCAGATTGGCCTGCCAGGGAATCGGGAACTTGGACTTCCAAAGCGGGGGAAATTGTCCGAGCCAACAATTTGGCGTCGAACTCAATGGTGTCCATGGTGAGGTCCGCGGGCAGCCGCCGCTGGTCCACGCCGCCTACGGGCCATTCGGTGGCGATGCCGTTGGAGTCCACGAATTGGGCGGTCAATCCCGCGAATTCGTGGTACCCGTTGAGGGAGTTCACGGAAAGGGCCGGGCGGATGCGGTGGGAGGTGCCTGGGTCCACATGCAGGATGTGGGGGGTGGAATCGGAGTCGGAATCCGACCCGCCTTTCTTGGCATTCTCCACGACCGAGCTGACGAAGCCGGCGGCAAGGAAACACATGCCGGCGATCCACCAGCCCCTTTTCGTAATCTTCTTCATGGTTTGGGTGGCTAGGTCAGCCGCCGGTGGGATCGTTGGGCAATGGAATAGGTGGCGTCGAGGACGCGGCAGGTGGGCTTGGCGGGTTAGGGACGTGGAGTCTACTCCGCAAGCCCGCGCTCCATTCTCGACGAACTGGGAATCCTTGGTCCAAGGCCGCTGCTCGAAGCTACAGCTCGACGGGGGAGTCGTTTTTGACGGGCAGGGTCAGTTGGCCCCAAAAGATTTGGCCGCGGTCATCCGAAGTCCGTGCTCGGTCGAGCATGAGGGTCATGTCGGGCTGTGCTTTGCCCTTGAAGGTCACGCCATCGTTGATGGTCACGGTGATGGGCTTGTCAAAGTCGACCATTTTGGGGTGCAGGTACAAGGTCAGTTCACGCACGTTGTGGGCGGTGACTTGAATCTGATTTTGACCCAGGTTTGTGGCCAGCAATTCCTGGGGTCCTTCCCGCGCAGTATCGGGCTTGACCTCGACCCAGTGTCGGCGGTTCCAGGCCATGGGGCGGGTTTCGTGGCGGACCTGGTGCTCGGGCCAACCCTGGATGCCCCAAGTTTTGGTGAACAGCATGCTGCCGCCTTGTTTGAGGTAGACGCGCTCCGGATAGGCGTTGCGCGGGTTCCGGTCAAAGAAGGAGGCCAGGTCGGGCAGTTCGTCGGTGTAGATGGTGTGGCCGCCGTCCTTCTCCACGAAGGTCCAGTTCAGCTTGTGGGCCTTGGCCCAGGTCTCGTTGATCTTGTTGTCGCCGTTGATGCCATAGGGTTCGCTGGATCCGAAGATGGCGCGGCCGGGCACGTTGATGAGGTTGCCGATCGAGCCTTTTTCAACGAAGTTGTAGCCGCCGGAATGGGGGGATACGGCGCCGAAACGGTCCGGAAACATGAGGCCCATGCGGTAGCTCAGGTGGCCCCCCATGGATTGCCCGGTCAAGTAGATGCGGTTTGGGTCGATGGGCAGCAAACGCTGGACCTTGGAGATCGTCGAGAAGATGAGGGAGTAGCCGATGGGGCCCCAGCCGCGCTCGGAAGCGGGGGCGGCGATGATGGCGTTGCTGTTTTGGGTGAGGCCCGGAGAGTAGATCTCGATGTACTGCTTGGCGACCTGCATGGCGCGGGCGGCGCCCATGGACGAGTTGCCG
>JARGOW010000463.1:0-1342 GCA_029212955.1 Planctomycetota bacterium
AGTTGGACATGCCAAGGGGGATCCATTGGCCTTCCTCTTGGACTTCAGCCTGGAGGATAAAGCGTCCCACGGAATCACCCGATCCCCGCTGGACCGCCCGTACCTGGATCATGTGGGCCGGCCGCATTTGGACCACCAGCTCGGATTGGTTGGAAGCGAGCCGAAAGGAACTCTCCAATGGGGTGAATCCCTCCGCGGAGACCACAATTTCGTGCTGGTCCAGGGTGGGTCGCAGAATATCGGAGTATCCATCCGGCCCCGGCCGGTGCCTCGAATAAAAGGGCTGTTGCGACGGATTGAGCGGGCGGAATTCAACGAGTGCCCTCTGCAGGTCCACCCCTTTCAGATCCACCACGCGAACCCGCAGGGGCCGCTTCTCGGGAAACACAGTGTCCGGAATCTGGATGTGGGAGCCACGGATCACTTGCACCGTCGTTTGGCGCACCACGCCTTTCATGGACAATCGGATGCTGTGGATGCCGGCCGGAATGTGTTCGAGGTGGAAGGATCCGTCCTCCTCCACGGCATAGCGATTGGGGTGCCGTGGATCGATGCCGGGGTAGATCTGGACGACCGCCGGGTGGGCAGGGGTGCCATCGTGTTTCAACAGAACGCCGGAGACCTCGCCCGCGGGGACGAGTCGCATGGGCTCCATGGCGTTCTCGCCAGGGCCAAAGGGTGCCAGGTGGCTGAGTTTGGACGCGAAGCGAATCGACTGCTCGGTGTATTCCCGGCCTCCGGAAATCCACAGGGTCGGATCACCGGGCGGCACGCAGGGGACCTCGATGCTGTACTGGCCTTCCCGGTCCGTGGTCGTTTGCCACCCGAATCCTCGCACGTCCTTAAGGCGGGTCTCTTCGCCGGTACCACACCACGGCTCCCAGTAATAAATCGCCACATCCGCTTCGGCCAAGGGCTGGCCGGCCTCTCCCAGAACGACGCCAGAGATACGCGTGGTCGGGGCTTGGTCTGGTTCGGTCTTGGGGATTGTGTTGGCCTGGCGGTGGTCCGCTTCAGGGCCCGCCAAGGGCTGCAGGGCTTCTTCCGCCGCCTGGGACATGGAATCGGTCAACTCCAGGTCTGGCATGGAGTCGTCGTGCATGTTCCATTGCCAAAGACCGAGGGAGATGGCACCCACCAAAACGGCAGCGATGCCCGCGGCTTTGGCGAGCGAGGTAACTTCGAGCAACCCGGTGGGCTCCGCCATGGGGGCATGCTTGGGGATGCTCTCCAAAAAGCGCTGACGCATGGCTTCCAGGGGGGCGGCGGATCCGCGCCCTTGGGTGGCGTTCCAAAGGGCGAGCCCCATGGCGGTGGGCAGGATCTGGCGTAGACGATCCAA
>JARGOW010000463.1:1352-3773 GCA_029212955.1 Planctomycetota bacterium
GGGAGCGCACGGTTCCAGCGGGTCGCTGAAGGGCCTCGCCCACCTCTTCGGAATTCATGCCTTCGAGCACCAAGAGTTGCACGACCCTACGGTAGTGGTCGGGCAGGCTGTCCACCGCTTCATCCAGCTTCTCCTGGAGCTCGGAGAGTTGAGCTTCCGTCACAGGGTTGTGGCTTCCGGGCAACTGGTCACCATCGGGCAGGTCGGTGAAGCTCGTGGAGGCCCGTTGGCCCGCGTGGGATGTTTCGACCAAGTCTTCGGCCTGGGAAGGGCGCTTGGTCAGGTGAAGGGCGAGGGTCAGCAGTTCGGGGGCAAGGCGGTCATAGAGATGACCCATAAGGACAGGATTCCCCTGTCGGATGTAGCGTTGGAACAAGCTAGTAGCAGGACTTGTCATTCGAGTTGTTCAGAGAGGTCTGCGCGGAATCCCAAGCGGTCTGAACATTTTGTCAGGGCTTGGAGATCAGGAGAGAGCGCGAAGACTTGCGGGTCTCCAGCTAAATCGGCGCAAACCGATTCTGTCAGCCAAAGTTCTGCAATCCTTTCGGTTCTGAATCTATCAAATCTAACGGTTTCCGCGGAGGGTTGGAGGAACGGTCGCAATGGAGCGCGGTCCAGCCTTGCCAAGAACTGGGAACTGTGCGGTATCACACGGCAGTCATGAATTACGGATCGGTTTAGGGTAGATCCGTCAGAATATGCCTTCAAAGCACCCCTATGTGCAATTTGGGGCCATTCGAAAGGCTTGGGATTGCAGGCCTGTAATCAAGACACCCACCCGAAACTCCCACGCGTAGCATGCCAGCACAATCAAAGGCTGCTCACCACGTGTGGTTTTAGAATGATCCGTCTTGCAACGAAGGACTAGTCTTGCGAAGGATCGAAAGCTCGATCCAGGAGTTCCTTGGCCTCCGAAAGCTTGAGCCCTTCTTCCCTAGCGAGCAGGGCCGTGGCCTGCAGGCGTTCGCCGCGCAAGTCCATGGCGCGGGCCTTCATCAGGGAAGGGTCCGGGGCCAGTAGTTTGTCCAGGTCCACTTGACGGTGGTCGGAGAGCTTCAGCAGTTGGCCCAATGCGTCGACCAATTGCTTGCTGTGCACCAACCGCACCACACCAGGCTCGATGACCAGAACGTGCAAGCCGTGGAATCGGAATGGCGCGGGTCCCTTGTTCTCCGCGCCCTTGGTCGAGTTTCGGAGGCGTTCCGCGCGGAGCAAGCGTGACAATTCGGTGGTATCTTGACCCCGCACGACCAGGTCCACGTACCTACGAATAGCGGGCGTGTGCCGCGTCTCCTTGCGGCTGCTTGTACGCGTCCACGTTTCCGTCACAGGGATCGCTTCCTCAATCTCCGAAAGGGGAATCTGTAGGACGGGCACGGGCTCGCCGGGAATGGCGTTGCGGTAGTCGCGCAGGTTGATGACCAGGGATTGAGATCCGATTTGCACGCTCCAATTGCTCGGGCGCAGACTCGATCGCAGGGAGTGAATGGTCGCCAAAAATGCCGCAACGACAACAAGACCCGCCAAGCCCATCGGCAAGGAAAGGAGAAGGATCACCATGGGGGACAGCCGGCCCACGAATCGCATTCCCAATAGTGCTGCCGAGGCCAGGGCCAAGCTGGCCAACAACAGGAGGAGGAGGTTCCTGCCCGCGCTGGCCCGGAGCACAAAGGCACCACCCGGGTCCGATTCATAGGGCTCATTGCGAATCTCCATAGGGGCCCTATCGGTCGACTGGCGGTTTCGCTGGAGTCGCGGAGGATCCCAATTCGGGAGGACGTGGCACAGGATGCACCCAGGGCCTTGGATCGTGCGACAAGGCTGGGCGATGGCCTCCCAGGTCGTTATAACGGGGACGTGAAAATCATCGCAGGGGAATTGAGAGGCCGCAGGCTGTTGGCACCCGAAGGCCTTGGAACGCGGCCCATGCTAGGGCGTGCCCGCGAGGCACTTTTTTCTTCCCTGGGCGAAGAGGTTGTCGACGCACGCATCCTGGATCTGTTCGCGGGTACGGGAAGCCTGGGGCTTGAGGCCTTGAGTCGTGGAGCGAGCCACGTGCACTACGTGGAGCGCGACCGCAAAGTCATCAAGGTCCTGGAACGCAACCTGGCCGACATGAACATGGCCGACCGGGCCCATGTGCGCACGGGGGATGCTCTGGCAGGGTCATCGTGGGGCGATGAAAAGCCCGACATCGTTTTCATGGATCCGCCCTACCCCATGCTCAAGGATCCGGACGGACGCACGCGTGTCATGGACACGGTGCGCACGCTCCTGGAAGAACGGCTGCCGCCCTTCGGCCTGCTCATGCTGCACACCGAGCCCCGGGCCATCAGCGAACACGACTTTGACGACGATTGGGTTGTTAGTCAGAAAAAGTACGGACGCACGATCCTTTGGTATGTGCGCAAGGAAGAGGAA
>JARGOW010000464.1 GCA_029212955.1 Planctomycetota bacterium
AAGGACCCCCCGCAATACGGGAGGTCCTGTGCGTTGGTGCGATCCGCGGGGGATCGCTACTGTTGCTTGACTACTTCAGGTTCAAGACGCCGGTGCTTCTGCCGTTGAGCAGGGTGCGGGTTTCGGCGAGGTAGTTGGTGCCGTGGGCGAGCACGGAGCGCCAGGGGGTGCTGGTCCTGTCGGACATGTATCCGATGGCCTGCATGGCTGCATCGCGCGTAGGGGACTGGGCGTCTCCTTTCACTTCGAGCATGCCAACCAGGGCTTCCAGGGAGCGCTTGTCCCCGATGAACCCGAGGGCCATGGCGATGGAAGCGCGCTTTTCCTTGCTGCGGGTTTTCTGCAACCGGTGGGTCAATTCCTCAACCACTGCGGCGTCGCCGAGCAGGCCAAGGGCCAGTCCGGTGCGGGTCTGCACCAGGGGCTCGCGATCGGAGGTCTCCAGGGTGTCCTGCAGGTTTGCGACCGCGGTACGGTTGCCCGAAAGGCCAAGGCCCAGAGCCACGTAGGAGCGTGCGGTAGAATCCTTGGTGGAGTTCAACTTGTCGCTCAGCATGGCGGTGCCAGCATCGGACTTGCGCAGGCCGAGGGCCACGCTGTAAGCACCCAGATCCGAAGCGGTCTTCGAGCTCTTGGCAACTTTCGCCAGGGCACGATCAACGCCGGAATCCAGTTCCTGGCCTTGCGCCGAGCGCTGGTATCCGAAGACTCCCAGGGCCAGTCCAGCCCAGGGGCGCACGTCGCGCTTGGCGCGGCTCAGGTGGCTCATCAGTTCCATGCGGACCTCGTTCGAGGCACCCCACAGATCATCGCCTTGGCCGCGGCGGCTGCCCACTTCGGCCAGGGACATGAGAGCGAAGCGCTTGCCGAGGGGGCCGCCCTTGGCTGCTTGACGCTTGAGTTCGCTGCGAATCCAGCGGTCCACGTCCTCGTTGTCGGCATCACCCATCAGGCCCAGGGCCATGATGGCGCTGTTCTTGACGGCTTGGGGTTGGGCTGCAGAGCGGGCCAATGAATCGGCCAGAATCTCAGCGGTACCCAGCTTGATTTCGTTGATGGCGCTGTGGAACTTGGTTCCAGCCATTTCGCCGCCGGCGAGTACGAGACGCCCAAGGGTGCTGGCCGTGTGGGCGCGCACGTTGGCGTCGAATTCCTCGTTGGCGGTGAAGTAACGCATCAGGTACGTGACTTGGGCCTGGTAAGAAGTGTCCGGGTTTTCGACTTCGCAGGTGCCGCAGATGCAGACCTCGACGTCGGACTCGAAGTTCAACGGAATCAGGCCAATCGAGACCATGGAAGCCACCTGGAGGTCGCTGCGAGTGGCAGATCCCACGGTGAGCGTTTCATCCTCGTCCTTGGCTTCGTTCTTCTTCTTGGACTTCTTGCCCTTGGCAACCTTGTCCTTCTCGTCCTCGTCCACCTCTTCGAGCACGTCGATCAGGTCGGCCACCGCTTGACGGCGGATCGACTCGTTGTTGCTGCGGGAGGCGGCGAAGCCCAAGCCGTAGGCAGCGAATGCACGCATGCCCATGGGGACTTCCTTACGACCGAGGAACTCTTGGCCTTTGGCCTCGTTCTTAGCGATCGAGGTCAACAGGGCCAGGTTCTTGGGACCGCTCGCCAATCCGAGTGCGACCGCAGCCGTCTCGTTGATGGTGGCGTGTCCGTTGTTCAGGTAGAAGTGCAGGAAGAACTCGAAGGCTTCCTCGTTCTCCGTTCCGCCAATTTTGGCCATGGCCATCATGGCGCTCTTCAGGAATTCCTCGGAACCGCCGGCCTTGATGCCTTCGCGGATTGCGGGAACGACAGCGTCCTGGATGTTCTTGGAGGTCAGGCGACCACCGACACGGCCGGTTTCTGCGCCGCGGCCGATCTCCCAATCGGCACCTTGCGTCAGAACGGAGCCGCCGGTGTTGATGCTGCTATAGCGAAGGAACCGGTCCTGGTTGAATTCCCACCAAAGCTGCCATGCACCCGGGTTGCCAATTTTCTCGTGGCCGTTCAGGGTGTAGGGGTTTTCCAGACCATCGGGTCGGGGAGCCAGGGGGTTCTGGGGAGACTTGGGTGTTCCCATGGGGCCGGCGGGACCGGCACCAGGTGTTCCCGGGCCTCCAACCTTGCCGCCTGTGGGGGTGGGGCCACCACCGGTCGGACCAACTCCTGCGCGCTTGCCACCACCGGTGGCACGGGCAGGACCTCAGCAGCCTTGGGCGGCGGCCGGGTTCATCAACACAAAGCTCGTACAAATGCCGAGCATGGCGATCATCAGTGTTCTTTTCATAGCTAACTGGCTGTGGAGGGGGGAAAACCGTTGTCAAAGTCAGGGGCCCAAGGGGAGATGCCTTTCCCGACTAATTAAGGGTACTAGGTTCGTCGGATTTGACGGGGTTTCATTGTGAGAGAGTTCCAATCGGTCTTCAAATCTGGGTAGAGATCCGTCGCGAGTGCCCTTGTTTACGTCCTGCTTACACTTGCTTTGCATTCAAGGCCTCGTCATGTGGTGGAACGGCAGGTTCTCTCCCCAGTCCCGTCCCGTTACACTTTCGGCCTGGAAGGCTCCACTTGGGCCTTTCGACCGCTGGGGGCGGCGCCGTAGCGCCTGAGACGTACCCCTGAACCTGATCCGGATCGTGCCGGCGTAGGAAAGCGAACCATGAGTCAAACCAATCAAGAATCAGGGGCCCAGCCCCTCGAGGCCTTCGAAACCTCCTTCCCCTCGTCCCACAAGGTTTTTGTCGAAGTCGAGCACGGACCTTGGACCCTGCGAGTCCCCAAGCGGCGCATTCACTTGAGCGGTGATGAGCCGGCACTGGATGTGTATGACACAACGGGACCCCAGGGCTTGGACGCCACGAAGGGCGCGCCCGCCCTACGCAAGGATTGGATCGCGGAGCGCGAAGTGGGCGAGGGGGGCAATGTGAGCCAACGCTATTACGCCCGCCGGGGAGAGATCACGGCTGAGATGGCATTTGTAGCGGAACGCGAAGGCGTCACCCCTGAATTCGTGCGCAATGAAATCGCCGAAGGCCGCGCGGTTCTGCCCTGCAACGTCAATCACCCCGAATCTGAACCGATGATCATCGGTCGTCACTTTCTGGTGAAAATCAACGCGAACATCGGCAACTCCGCCGTGACTTCATCGATCCAGGAAGAGGTCGACAAGCTGAATTGGTCGGTGCGCTGGGGCGCAGACACGGTCATGGATTTGTCCACAGGGGACAACATCCACGAGACCCGTGAGCACATCATTCGCAACTCGGCGGTGCCCATCGGAACCGTTCCTTTGTACCAGTGCTTGGAAAAAGTGAACGGCAAGATCGAGGACTTGAACATCGACTTGTTCCTGGAGACGTTGGAGGAGCAAGCCCAGCAAGGTGTGGATTACTTCACGATCCACGCCGGTGTGCTGCTGCGTTATGTTCCCATGACCGCCGACCGCTTGACCGGAATCGTTTCCCGTGGGGGATCGATCATGGCCAAGTGGTGCTTGGCCCATCACAAGGAGAACTTCCTCTACACCGAGTTTGATCGCATTTGCGAGCTGATGAAGCGTTACGACGTGGCCTTCAGCTTGGGCGATGGTTTGCGTCCCGGTTCGATCAAGGACGCCAATGATGAGGCGCAGTTGGCCGAACTCAAGACCTTGGGCGAGCTCACCGAGATCGCTTGGAAGCACGATGTGCAGGTCATGATCGAAGGCCCGGGCCACGTGCCCCTGCACAAGATCAAGGAGAACGTGGATCTGCAACGCAAGTGGACCCACGATGCACC
>JARGOW010000465.1 GCA_029212955.1 Planctomycetota bacterium
GTCGTTGCAGATTTCAATCTTCAACTCAGGCACAAAGGCGCGGGTGGTAAATTCGTTGCCACAGCCGCAGTGCACTTTGCACTCGACGTATTTGGGGTGGATGTTAGCTTTCATGGTAGTTCGCCCTTGGTTGGGGGCCGTTTCTATGGGCCGGTCCCGGGCATTCGGGTCGCAGAGGTTACGACCCGTCCTGCCCCATGGCAAGCCCTGCAAGGCGAAGCATTTCAAAAACTCTGTTTACGGGAAGCCCGACCACATTGTCGAACCCGCCACCTTCCAGGCATTCCACGAAGGCATCGGCGTTTTCCTGGATGGCATAGCCACCGGCCTTGTCCTGCCACTCGCCGCTTTCCACGTAGTCCTGGACCTCCTGGGGCAGAATCTGCCGCATGGTCACGTGCGTGCACTCGCTGTCCAGGAAAACCTGCCTAGAGGGCCAACGAACCACGCAAACCCCCGTGATGACCCTGTGGCGGGTCCCGGAAAGGGATTCGAGCATGGAGCGGGCCTGGCCCTCATCCGCGGGCTTGCCGAGCAATGTGGCGTCCCCATCGGGCCCAAGGGCCACCACCGTGTCGGCGCCGAGCACCCAGGCCGTGCGGTCCTGGGGAAGAGATTCGGCCACCGCAAGGGCTTTCATGCGCGCCAGGGACTCGGCGGCTTGAGCCGGGTCCGGGCGGCCCTCCAGGGTCTCGTCCGCATGGGACACGAGGACTTCAAAGCGAGCCCCCGCGGCTTCAAGCAAGTCACGCCGGCGGGGTGAGGCCGACGCCAGCACCAGTGCCGGAAGTGGTTCGCCGGCCATGGGGCTTAGCGTTTGCGCGAGGCTTTCTTGGCGGCCTTCTTTTTGGCTGCGGGCTTTTTCTTAGCCGCGGGCTTTTTGGCCGCTGCCTTCTTCTTGGCGGGAGCTTTCTTGGCCGCTGCCTTTTTCTTAGCAGCAGGCTTTGCCTTGGCAGCCGGTTTCTTTTTCGCTGCTGGCTTCTTTTTCGCTGCGGGCTTCTTTTTCGCTGCAGGCTCTTTCGCCGCAGGTTTCTTTTTCACCGGAGCCTTTTTGGCTGCGGCCTTCTTCTTGGCAGGAGCTTTTTTGCCTACGGTCTTCTTTTTGGCCGCGGCCTTCTTCTTGGCGTCCGCTGCCTTTTTGGCGGCGGCTTTCTTGGCGTCCGCGGCTTTCTTCGCCGCGGCTTTCTTGGCCTCTGCCGCCTTCTTTGCGGCTACCTTCTTGGCTTCCGCCGCCTTCTTCACAGCTGCCTTTTTGTCTGCGATCTTCTTGGCGGCCGCTTTCTTCTTGTCTTCGATGGCCTTCTTGGCCGCTTCCTTCTTGGCCTTGGCGTCGGCGACCTTCTTGTCGGCGGCGGCTTTCTTTTGGTCTGCAATCTTCTGCAGCGCGGCCTTCTTCTTGGCTTCCGCGGCAGCCTTGCGTGCGGCGATGCGCTGCATCTTTTCGCGGGCCTTTTTCACCTTGAGAGCTTGGGCTTCCTGACGCTTGCGCACCTTCTCCTGCTCCTTCGCTTCCAGCTCGGCCTTTTTCTTGGCGGCAATGGCTTCGCGAGCGAGGTCCTTTTCGTGGGCGATGCGCTCACGCTTGATGGCGGCTTCGCGGTCCTCAAACGCCTTTTGCCCATAGGGCAAGGTGCGCAGAATCTCGTGGGCCACATAGGACGGATCCTCATCGTCCGCCCAATGACCCAACACCTCGTGAATCGCGAGAACGAAGGCCAGATGTTCCTTGGAGGGTAGCAGCGCTTCCAGGGAAGCGCGCCCGCGGGTGGCGGAAGTGGTACGCGGAATCAAGCCCAGGCGATCGAGCAGCTTCAACAGGCCGATGTGGCTGGGCATCTCGCCTTCGCGTGCGTGCCAGAACATGAACGCGGTGCTCGGGTAATCCAGCACCTGGAAGTCCTCCATGATCTTGCCCACATCGGTTCCATCCTCGCGGAAGAACTCCAAATCCAGGCCATGGGTGTGCTGAAAAACGTCCTGCAGGTAGTCCTTGAGGGCCCGCGCGGCAGGAGCACGTGAATTCAAAAGCTCCATGCCCTTCTTGCGGGAGGAGGTCTTGATATACGGGGAAAGCTCTTGGACCTGGCAAACCCGGGCCTCATTCCAATCGCCAATACCATCGCGCAGGGCCTCCACGGAGGCCTCGGCCTGGGCCTGGGTCAAGTGCCGCATGAGCACCAGCACCGCCCCCTGTTCCATGAGGGACAGACCCTCTTTGGGAGCCGTCGGAAGGGGGTGGCGCGGCTTGACCTCCTGGATCAAGCGCTTTGCGAAGTCAGCCTTCTTAGCCAAGGGAGATTTCTCCAGGGGAGTGGGGGTCGGGTCGAACGCGGGACGGAATGAATCCAGTCAGAAAATCCGTGCATGCACTTACACGGTCCGGGGAGTCGCAGCGGGCAAGCGTTCGAGCCCACAACCCCGGTTGGGGAGCATCTCGCTCCCCAACTTCGGGCCGAGGCGGCCCGAAGCACTGGAAAGGGAGCACAAACGGTTGTGCTCCCCTACCGTTTGGAATTACTCGTCGGAGCTTTCCGCAGCGGTCGCAGCAGCGGCTGCCTTGCGGTCGGCGGCACGGGCCGCTTGACGGGCCGTCTTGCGCTCGTCGCGCATGGCCTGGTCCTTCTTGCGCTGGGTCCCCTTCGCGGTGGCCTTTTTGCGTCCGGAGCGGTCCCGCTTGACTTTGGGCTTTCCAAAATCCACGTACACGCCGGAACGCTTGAAAAGGGAACGCACGGTCTCGGAGGGCTGGGCGCCACTGGTCAACCAGAAGCGGGCACGGTCCACGTCGACGCGAACCTGGGCTTCCTTGCTGGGTGCGACGGGGTCGTACAGGCCCAGGGTCTCCAGGGTGCGGCCATCACGCGGGGAGCGGGAATCGGCGACGGAGATGCGGTAACAGGGCCGGTTCTTACGGCCTGTTCTTTTCATGCGGATGACAACTGCCATGGGCGAGGATCGTCCTTGGTTGGATTGAGGGATCGGGAGCGACGTCGGAAACCACTGGGCTTCCGCGTTGTGTGATAGAGCGCGGTCTGCAGGACCACGATCGGGTCTAGCACCTTCTGAAAGACCTCCGAAGGCCGTGGAAATGCCACGAATATCGGACGGCGGGGGCAGGCCAGGAGCCCTCCTCCGCAAGTACTAGCCGGGGATCAGACACAAGAAAGGGCCGGGTGTCTACTTCTTCCTGCGGTTTTTGCGCCGGGCCTTGGCCTTGGCTTTCTCCTTTTTGCGCGCATCGGCTCCCTTACCCGCCTTGCGGGTGGCCGATGAGCCCATGGGGCGTGCCCCAAAGGGATCCATCCCAGGCGGCATTTCGGGCATGCCCTCGGGCATTCCGCCGCCTCCACCACCGCCAAACATGCTGCCCAGGGCTCCCATACCGGGCAAACCGGACATCATTCCGCCCTTCCCGGCCTTGGGGTCCATCATGGCGCCGGTGGGCGACATTCCGGCCAAGGCCTCGCGCTTGCCCTTGCCACCCAACATGGAGCCCATGCCCATTTTGTTGAGCTGCTTCATCATCTTCTTCATGTCCTTGAAGCGCTTGAGAAGCTCGTTGACGGCGCTGAGTTCCTGGCCTGCGCCCTTGGCGATGCGCCTCCGGCGGCTCGGATCCAGGATCTCGGGCTGAATACGCTCCTTGGGTGTCATGGAGGTGAAAAGGGCCACCAGGCGATTCATGTGGCCCTCATCCATGTCCATATCCCCCAGCTGCCCCATGCCGGGCATCATGCCCAGGACCTTCTT
>JARGOW010000466.1 GCA_029212955.1 Planctomycetota bacterium
AAGGATCTTTTCGGCCCCGACCACTTCTGGCTCGAGTTGCAACGCAACGGTATCGACATCCAGGACAAGGCCAACGAATGCCTGCACCGCCTGCACAAGCAGACCAACATCCCCCTGGTCGCCACCAACGACATCCACTACCTGCGCCACGAGGATTGCCACACCCAGGACATCCTGCTGTGCATCAACACAGGCGCCAAACGCGACGACGAAAAACGTTTCCGCTTCGACACGGACAGCCTGTTCTTCAAAACGCGGCAAGAGATGGGTCACATGTTCCGGGACCTGCCGGAAAGCTTGAAGGCCACCATGGACGTGGCCGAACAGGTGGACTTGAACATAGAGTTTGGCACCTACCACATGCCGGAGTTTGAGAGCGACACTGGGGAGAAACCCAACCAGCTCATCGACCGGTTGCTCTACGAAAGCCTCGAAAGGCTGTACCCCGGGGACCAAACCAAGGCCCGCGCGCGCCTGGCCCACGAACTCAGCGTCATCAAGGAATTGGGCTTTGTGAGCTACTTCCTGATCGTTTGGGACCTGATCCGCTGGGCCCGCGACCAGGGCATTCCCGTGGGCCCCGGCCGGGGATCCGCGGCGGGTTCCATCGTGGCTTACCTGCTCGACATCACCCGGGTTTGCCCCCTCGAATACGACCTGCTCTTCGAGCGCTTCCTGAACTCGAGCCGGGTTTCCATGCCCGACATCGATATCGACTTCTGCAAGGACGGTCGCGAGGCGGTGATCGAATACACCCGGGAAAAGTACGGGCGTGACAGCGTGACGCAGATTGTGACCTTCGGAACCATGGCCTCGCGCACGGTGGTGCGCGACGTGGGCCGGGTGCTCGACATCCCCCTGCGAGACGTGGACCGCATCGCCAAGAAGATCCCTTCCGGCCCCGGCGCCCCCACCCTGGGCAAGGCCATGGAGACCGACGAGGATCTGCAAACCTTCCGCAATCAAGGCACCGAATTCGAACAGCTATTCGACTTCTCCGTGTCGTTGGAAGGCATGGCGCGCCACGTGTCCACCCACGCGGCGGGCGTGGTCATCACGCCGCGCCCCACCGACGAATTCGTGCCCCTGGGACGGAACGGCGAGGACATCACGACCCAGTACCCGGCCCCCCAATTGGAGGAGCTTGGACTGCTCAAGATGGACTACCTGGGTCTACGAACCCTGACCATCCTGGAAAAGACCCTGCGCAACATCGAGGCCATGGGCGACACGCCCCCGGACCTGGAAAACCTGCCGGTGGGCGATCAAGCCACCTACGACCTGCTCATGGCGGGCGATACCCTGGGCGTTTTCCAATTGGAGTCCGAGGGCATGCGCAAGTTGCTCAGTCGACTGCGCCCCGACTGCTTCGACGACATCGCCGCCGTGTTGGCCCTCTACCGACCGGGTCCGCTCGAGTCCGGCATGGTCGACATGTTCTGCGATCGAAAGCACGGCATCGAAAAGGTGGAGTTCCCCCACGAAAGCGTGGAGAAGATCCTTTCGAGCACCTACGGCTGCCTGGTGTACCAGGAGCAGATCATGCTCGTGTCCGTGGAGCTGGGCGGCTTCACCCTCAACGACGCCGACAACCTGCGCAAGGCCATGGGCAAAAAGAAGCCCGAGATCATGCAGCAGTTCTCCGCCCAGTTCGTGGAGGGCGCCGTCAAGAACGGCTGCGATGCGGCGGTGGCCCAGGAGGTCTGGGACATCGTGATCAAATTCGGTGGCTACGGATTCAACAAATCCCACACGGTCGCCTACGCGGTGATCACCTACCAGACCGCTTACCTCAAGGCCAACTTCCGCACCGCCTTCCTGGCCGCCAACTTCTCCTGCGAAATGGGAGACTCGGCCAAGGTCAAAAACTTCCTGGACGACTGCAAGAAAGCACGCGTGCGCATCCTGCCCCCCACCGTGGAGGATTCCGTTTGGGACTTTGTGCCCGAGGAAGCCGATTCGATCCGCTTTGGCTTGGGCGCCATCAAAGGCATGGGCCAGCGCTCCGCAGAGGCGATCGTCGAAGGGCGGACCCGCATGATGGCCGAAGGCCAATCCCTGGACCTGCACGCCCTGTGCGGCGAAGTGGACCCCAGCCAGGTGGGAAAAATCGCCTGGGAATCCTTCATCAAAGCCGGATGCTTCGACCAGGGAGGCCACAACCGGGGCGCGGTGCTGGCCAGCTTGGAAGGCGCCATGAGCGATGGATCCGTACAAGCGGAAAGCCGACGTACGGGCCAGATGTCCATGTTCGAGGCCTTTGGCGATGCCGAACCCGCCTCGGATGATTCGGGCTCCAGCGACGGCATCGACGACTCCAAGGCCCTCAACCGACTCGACACCCTGGGCCTGGAATATGACGTGCTCGGCTACTATCTCACGGGTCACCCCCTCGAGGAACGGGCCGGCATGGTCTCGCTCATCTCCAGCTCCCCCATCCCCGCCCTCGACAAACTCGAAGGCGGCACGGAAGTGCGCATCGCCGGCCTGATCCTTCAAAAGGCTGAACTCATGGTGAAGTCCGGTCGCATGGCCGGACAAAAGATGTGCCGCTTCCGACTGGAAGACCTGCACGGTTCGATCGGCGTCACAGTTTTCCCCCGCACCTACGCGGAGTTCAAAGAGTCCATCGAGGACGGCGAGGTCGTGCTCTGCATGGCCAAAATCGAAGACTCCGGCGACGAACCGGCCCTCATCGTCGAACGCATTCTGCCCCTGGGCGCCGCGCTCGAACACTTCCAAGGCGGGCTTTCCATTCAGCTCTCCCCCACCGACAAGCCGCTCCTGGACCCCCTCCAGGATATCCTGGCCAACCACAAGGGACCGCGCCCCTTGTTCCTACAGGTCACCGGCGAGGACGGCAAACTGCGCCGCGTGCGCTCCAACCCCAAGTCCTCGGTCAACATCGACGAGACCCTGGCCCACGAACTCATCGAACTCCTGGGCGAAGGCCGCGTGGGACTGGTTCGGATTTAAACCGGAATCCTACCGAACACTCGGATGATCCGCGCCCCTCAGAACCCGAAGCTCTTCCTCAAGGGCCTGATCGCATGCATGTTCTTGACGCTCCTGGCCGCATGTGATTTGGCTACCGACTGGGCCCCCGCTATCAGTACTGTTCAGGAAATCAGGGAACTCGAACCAAGCCAAACCGGCGTACGAGCCATCGCAATCAGCGACGCCGAGTTGCTGGCGATCGGAGAGCACCTGCCTAAACTTGAGTACATCCTCATCAACGGCGATTCTAAAATCACGGACGCTGGACTCGCTAGCCTCTCTCACCTGGAATACCTGATGCAGGTGGTCATCTGTGATGGTTCGCGCCTTACGGATCAGGGGATTGCAACCCTCGCTTCCGTCCCAACACTATCAAAACTGCACATATACAACGGTACAAGTCTGACCGACGAAACTCTGGATGTCCTAGGTGCTCTTCGAGCCCTTCGCTTCTTGAGCCTCGAGGGCTGTCCTCAAGTCCAACTGCGAACTGTGGTCAGGCTCCGCGATCGACGCCCTGAATGCGAGATACACTTCAATTGACCATCGCCTTCTTTGACCTGGACCACACCCTGCTCGACGGGGATAGCGACACTTCGTTCTTGGATTACCTGGTGGAACGGGGACAGGTTACGGAGGACATCCAGGTCGAGAAGGAAGCGGTCCATGCGGCCTACATGGCGAGTCGGCCCTGGCAGGACGAATACCGCAAGCTGCTTCGGCGCATGTACGGCGGC
>JARGOW010000467.1 GCA_029212955.1 Planctomycetota bacterium
AACCTGACCGGGCCCCATTACGCCCACGACCTGATGACCGAGGACGCCCTGCGCTGGACCCGTGAACAGGGGGACGATCCGTTCTTCCTACTACTGACTTACACCATTCCACACCTGGCCCTGCAGGTGCCCGAGGATTCCATGGCTCCGTACATCGGCGAATGGGAGGATCCGCCCTACGACGGCAAGAAAGGTTACCTGCCCCATCCCACACCCCGGGCGGCCTACGCGGGCATGGTTTCGCGCATGGATCGGGATGTGGGGCGTTTGATGGCGCAGATCGAATCGATGGGGCTCGATGACGACACTTTGATCCTGTTTACCTCCGACAATGGCGCCACCTTTGACATCGGCGGCGCGCACTCGGAGTTCTTCGAAAGCAACGGCGTGCTGCGTGGGGCCAAGGGCAGCGTGTACGAAGGCGGCATGCGCGTGCCGCTCATCGCGCGCTGGCCGGGTCGGGTTCCTGCGGGTGAGGTCACCGGGGCCGTGGGGGCCTTCTGGGACTTCATGCCAACCCTGGCCGAAGTGTCCGGCGCACAATCAAACGAACCCACCGACGGCCAAAGCCTGCTAGCCGTGCTGCAAGGCGCAGAGGCCACAGCGGACCGCACCCTCTACTGGGAATTCCCCAGCTACGGCCACCAACAGGCCCTGCGTCAGGGCGACTGGATGCTGGTCCGCCGCTTCCTGGGCAATAAAATGAAGACCACTACCGAACTCTTCAATTTGGCGGAAGACGTATCCCAGACGCACGATCTGGCAGATCAGCACCCCGAACTCGTTCAGCGCATGCTAAAGCGCATGGAATCCGAACGCGTGCCCTCGGCCGAATTCCCCCTGAAAGGAGTCGATGTTCCGGCCAAGTAGCGCACGGCGTCTAAGAATCCAGCTCCCGCTCGCGCGCTTCCAATAGGCCACGAATCTTAGCCAGGTCGTCGGCTTTCACGTCCTTGCGCGTGAGGAGCTTGGCGGCGAAGGCGGCCACGTCGCCGCTGAAGACTTCGTCTGTGACCTGATCGAGAGTTTGCGTGACCACGGATTCCTCGGTGACCAGGGCGCGGAACATGTGTTGGCGGCCTTCACGTTCGTGGGTGACGAGGCCGCGTTTTTCTAGCCGCTTCAACAATGTGGCCACGGTGGTAGGAGCCAATTGACGGCGCTCGGACAGGGTTTCGTGGACCTGGGAAGCGCTGGCTGTTCCCGCGGCCCAAAGCGCACGCAGGACATCGAGTTGAAGGCCGGTGACGGACCCGGAGTTGGATTTCGACATGGCTTGATTCCTAGCCGACTTTAGGCATGGAGGCCATGAACGATAGCTTCACCCCGCGGGCCGTCCATGCGCTGAGCAAGGGCAATATGTCGCCCATAGGCACGTCAGGTTTGCAGTCGATAAGGGCAGTTTTGATCGGAAAACGCAGAATGTCCTTTCGGAGTCTCTCAGTCAATCGGGGGGCGGATATGCTCGTTTCACCAACGGAGTTTTTGGTCTCACCCACTTGCTTGAATTGGAGGCTCACTTCGCTGGAGGAGAAGTTGACCTTGACGTGATCGGCCTGCAAGAATTCCGAGATCGACGCGGTGTCGGGGGCATTGAGTTTGATAGCGGCAGTCTCGGCGGGGACTCTGTTGGTTTCTGCTTCCCTTTCTTCGACTTCCTCGGGGATTATTCCCGAATCGACAGGCAACGAAATGTCCGTCAAGTAGTCAGGATCTGCGTTGATCCTCACATGGATGTTGGGCATTTGGACCTCCTGGGAAGCGCACTTCTCCATGATCTTTTGCACATGCGAGAAGGGTGTGTCTGCTTCCACTCGAATGAGCAGCTCGTTCATCGGAACCTCGAGGACCGCCGGAATCGACATGGATTCCGCCTCGTGGATTTCGTTCAGCATGGCTATGCGGGGATCCTCCTGGGGAAGACCACTGGACTCCTTCCCCCAAACCCTGAATGAGGTGAGAGATCCTTCAGCATCCAGGCGAATCCCCAGTTTCATGTAGGGGCGCGCCTTGGCGGAATCAGGCCCTTTCGAATCCTCGGAGTAACGTTCCGTCCATTCATCCCGGATCGAACTCTTCAGGCCATCAAACGAGATGTCCGTGTAACCGGCCGAAACCACCGCATCGACCACGGGGACGATGTCTTTGTATTGGGTTCCACTGGCAGGATATAGGTCTACGGATTGGCTTTTTGCGGCGTTCCTTTTGCTCTTGAGCCATTGTTCAAGCGCCTCTGTCGTATTGAAGGCTCCGTCCATTGTCTTGTAGGAGATACTCCTGTCAGCCTGGGAAAGGTTGATGTGGATCGCAATTCCTTGGCCTTCGGTGGTCAGCGGTTCACCTGGTGTTTTTGTACCAGTGACGAACAAAGGGTCGCCCTGGGGCTCAGGCTTGGTGACCATGAGTTGATCACCACCGCCTTCCGGACGGGCCGGGCTCTGCCGGGTTTCGCCAGCGGTCACGGACGGGCCCACGCAGGAGAAAACGCCCAAGGCGAGAGCTACGGAGCTGGAAACGGCAACAAGCGAGCGGCGGCTTTCCGGCTTCCCGTCGGTCAGCAAGCGTTCCACCCGGCTTATCAATACCGAGCCGGAACTGGCCATGGCTGCGGCGGAAGTGGGGGTGGGGGCTTCGGTCAGCCAGGTGCCGACGCGCTCCAGGCACAGGGCCAGATTCACTCCGTTGCCCACACGCTGGGCGGCCCAGTCATCTGCGGCCAGCTCGGTTTCTTCCTCCAGGCGCGAGAGGGTCCAGCGCAGCAGGGGTTGAAACCAGGCTAAGGCAACGGCCATGCGGCAAGCTCCGAGCCAGAAGGGGTCGCGGCGCACCAGGTGACCCATTTCGTGGGCTAGCAGGGCTTCGAGTTGTGTGGGATCGAGTTCGGCCACGGCTTTTTCCGGGAGCACAATCTCCCGCCGTCCAATGGCCATGGGCGTATGGGTTTTGGCGCTTTGCGTGAGGCGTAGTCGCCGGGCCAGGTCCTTGCCCACCGGCAGGCCACGGGCCATTCGGGTAATCGCGGGATCGGTGATGCGCTTGCGTCTGCCGAGCATGCGCCAGGCTGAGCGCTCCCGCCAAATCAACCGGGACACTCCAATGAGGCTGAGCAGGATTAGGGAAACCGGAACCCAGGTCCAAGCCAGGTCGCCCAGGGACGCCACGCTGGTTTCGGGCGGCACGGCCGAGTTTGAGGATAGGGCAGTCACCTGGGGCGAGGCGCTGGGGGCCAGTTCCCCGGCGAAGGGCACGGCCTTGGCATTCACCGAAATGACGGCGCCTGAATTCTCCACCGCCGGCAGGCTCCATTCCTGCCCGGGGCCTGCTAGCCCCGCCACCGTGGCCGTCACAAACGCGCCCAGCATGGCGCCGCGCAGCACGAGGGCCTTGCCCGCCGGCCCTCCAAGGAACCGCATGCAAAGCATGGCCAGGCCCGTGAGAACGGTGGAATGGAGGAGGAAAGTGAGGATCCAGGCGGCGAGAGGGGTGAAGGTCATGATGTCTCCGATGGTTTGACTACACATGTAGTACTACAGGTGTCGGAGTTTGGTGCGCTTTTTTCTAGGCAAACTCGGGGAAAATGCCAGGAACCGCATTCTTGACCCCTACAGGGCCCTTTCGGATCCATGGTTTGAGCCTCACTGGCCGGTGCGATTCCGGAAGTCCGGCTATTCTGTTTTTCCATGGCAGGGTTTTCGTCCCCTTCGCGCCAAAGGATGTGA
>JARGOW010000468.1 GCA_029212955.1 Planctomycetota bacterium
GAAATGTGGTGACCTATACGGCCCAGCTGGATGGCCAGGACTACTTGGTAGTCAACGGGAACAAGCATGCAGTCGATGGACGCATTCTTGGCGGGGTGCGCTACGTCGGAAAGTCGGACATCTTCGCGGCCCCCTACTATCGCTCTTCCGGAGGGATAAAGTGGATCATCGGCGACGGCGAATGGCTAGAGAGCCACTCGGACAATCTCTATTCGCCTAAGGTCTACCCGCCGGTCACCAGCGACGACCGGTCCACGGTGGCGGTTCGAGCCCAACATGGGGACCAATGGTTTGTGCACGAGGGTCTGGTCACCAGCGAACCGGCGACTTGGGCTTCCCAGCCGGTGGCCATTCCCGGAAAGCGTGCGGTGGCCTACCGCTATGGCGACCGCGAAACCACCACGGTCGTGATCAACGGCAGCAAGGTAGGCGTGCATGACTGGGCGCGAAACCCCATTTTCAACGAGGAGGGAACCAATTACGCCTACGCGATTGGCATTGGGGGACAACCCACCAAGAAATTCAACGCGATCTGCAACCGGGATCCGAAGGACGATTCCGTTGCGGGCATCCTCCACGGCCCGGCTTACAGCGGCGGCACCTACAACATGGTGTTCAACCGCAAGGTCGGTCCCCCCTTCGCCTTCGTCGAAGATCCGATTTTCAACCCTGCTGGCACGGACATCGCCTACGCCGTCAAACTGGACGATGGCAAGAGCGCGGTTCACCACAACGGAACCACCAGTGCAGGGTACAAGTACGTGGATTCCATCACGTTTGACCGTCCCGGCACGGGAATGGCTTTCGTTGGAACCCGGGACAGTCTCCGGTATCTGGTCAGCAACGGCAAGGAATCCGCAGGGCACAAAAGCATCACCCAAGTGACCGGCGGCGCGGCCGGGACCTTCGCCTACGTGAATACCAATGCGCAGGACCTCGAATTCTTGACCATCGGCTGGTCTGCACTCGGGCCTTTCGAAAGCATCGACGAAGTGGGCTTCATGCCCGATGGAAGAACCGCATTCGCGCGGGTTCGCCACGAAGGCAAGGTCGGCGTACTCATCGGACACGAAGTGACCCGCTGGTTTGATGAAATCCAATCCTTCACCACCAGCCAGGACCATCCGACCCCCACCTACATGGCTCGGGACGGGGAGGCTTGGCATGTGATCACTGGAAACCAGGTCGGGCCCGCCTTCGAAAAGCTGCAGAAGCCCATCGTGCTCGGGGACGGACGCGTGGTGTACCTGGCGCTCACCTTCGAATCGAAGCCGGGGCCCACGGAAGGGGCCCCTGATGTCAAAGAGCCCAAACACCACGTCATCGTCGACGGCAAAGCCCAGCCGAGTTGCATCGTCCGAAGCGACGTCACCGCCAGCCCCGACGGATTCCGCGCGTACTACCGGGCCGAATTGGAGCCGGGAGTCCACAGCATCGTAGAGATCGGCGGGCGAACCTACACACCGAAGGACGCCAAACTGGACTACGTCATGTTTGACGAGGAGAGCCGCTTGGTCATCCACGAGGTCGGCGACGGATACCACCGATTGGTCATCGACCATGTCACACAGCCGGCTTTCGACGACCTATCCCTGTATTCCATCCGCTCCACACCCTCCCCGTTGACCGCTTCGGTCACGGAAGGAGACAAGGAGGCCTTCGTCTCCGGAAGCTTGACCACCGGCTACTTTGACCTGGTCACCGACCCCATTTTCAGCGCTAACGGGCAAACGTTGGCCTGCCGCGGTCGGACCGATGGATCTTGGCATCTTGCCATCGGACGCTGGACCAGTGACCGCTACGACGATGTCTTCCCGCCCCGCTTTACCCAAGATGGGAAGAGCGTGCAATGCGCCGTTCGAGTGGGGTCCGACTTGATGCGCCTCACGGTCCACTTGGACGAAGTGGATTGGCAATAGCGGCCACGCCCTGGGATAATTCAGCCCCCCAAAGGCAGGACAATGCCCACTGACCGATTCCGCTGGACCGCAAAATCGGTATGATCCTGGCGTGTCCATCAAGAGCCATCCCAACCGTTTCTTCCTGATCGCATTCGTGCTGCTGGCTCTGGCCGGCATGGCCGTTTGGCGGATTTTCCTGCCCGGTTCGCGCCTCTTTGCCTGGGCGTTTGGAGCCAACCTGGCAGCTTTTGTAATTTGGTTTTTGGACAAACATCAGGCCAGGAAAGGGGGCTGGAGAGTGCCCGAACGCACGTTGCACATCATGGCAGCCCTTGGGGCTTCCCCGGCAAGCCTTGCGTCCATGTCGATCCTTCGGCACAAGACCCAGAAGCGCTTCTTCACGGTGCTTTACAGCCTACTGCTGGTGGTTCACATCGCGATTGTATTGCTGATTCTGTTCCCGCCGTCCTAGCGAGACGTTTGAACAAACCCGGGCCGGGCTCGCACATGGTGCGGGCCCGCCCCGGGTTGTTTTTGCACGCGTCTTCGCCTTAGTCCTTCTTTGGAGCCAGCGCCTTCAACATGGAATCCACGTCCGTGACGGGGGCTTGGCACGCGAAGTTCTCGCAAACGTATGCCGTGGCCTTTCCATCCCGGGCCACCTGGGGTTGGGTGTAAGGCGCCAACTTCAAAATGGGCGATTGTCCCGGAGGGCGGTGCACCGCGACCAGGCGAGGCCGAAAATCCGAAGAAAGCGCCCGAAGCATATCCCTGGTACCCAAGTCCAGGGAATCGCCAGCGATCACCACCTCGTGGGTGGGTCCCAGATAAAAGTCGAGTCCCATCAGGAATTGGGTGTGGGCGCGCGCGCCGTTTCGGACCTGTGTGGAGAACGCCTTCACACACTCTTCGGCACGCTCCTCATAGGAGGTTTGACCGGTCAGTCGGGCCAAGCGCGCCAGGTTCCAAAGCATGACGGAGTTGCCTGAGGGGATCGCTCCATCGTAGACCTCCTTGGCCCGTACGATGAGCTCTTCCCCGTCGGAAGGGTACAGGAAAAAGCCTCCATGCTGGCTATCCCAGAAGTGCTGCAAGGCCAAGTCACAGAGCTGCTTGGCCGCACTCAAATGCTTGGGATCCTGGGTCGCTTGATGCAACTCGATCAAACCCCAGACCATGAAGGCGTAGTCTTCGAGCATGCCTTGCAAGCCCACCTGGCCTCCCCGGGAACGCTTGTAGAGCCGCCCCGTTTCCGGATTCCGGAGGGTGGTCCAGGCGAAGTGTGCCGCCCGCTCCGCTGCCATGATCCAATCCTTGCGATCCATAGCGCGGCCCGCCTGTGCCATTGCGGCAATCATGAGACCATTCCAGTCGGTGAGCACCTTGTCGTCCTTCAGCGGATGGATGCGACGCTCCCTCGCGGCGAACAGCTTTTCCCGGATACGTTCCAATCGAGCCAGAATGACCGCTCCCTCGGCACCTTTCGATGCGGCCAATTCGCGCAGGGTGAATTTCAGGTGAGGGATGTTGTGCTGGGTTTGTCGTCCCGTGGCTTCGTCCCGGAAATTTCCCCGGTCGTGAATGTTGTACGTCTTCAAGAACAGATCCGCGTCCTCTTTGGCGAGCAAGTCGCGGACCTCCTTGGCCGTCCAAAAGTAGAACAGACCCTCTTCCCCCTCACTATCCGCATCTTCAGCGCTATAGAAGCCACCCGCTGGGTCGGTCATATCGCGAAGCACATAGGCAAAAATTTGCTCCACGGTCTCTTCGTATTCTGGCTGGCGCGTGATCTGCCAGGCCTCCGTATACGCCAT
>JARGOW010000469.1 GCA_029212955.1 Planctomycetota bacterium
AACCGCGCAGATGGGGGACGGGTTCAAAAAGCGGTTCCCCACGCAAGGGGCCTAGCTCGAAAAATGGAACCTACCTTGGCGAAGGGGCCACTAGGCTGCCGGCATCCAAGGCCTCCATTTGCCGTCAAACGTCTGAAACTCGCGGAAACAGGCGCACGCTCAAAGCGCCATGGTCCGAGTGCAAAGAAGGCAAAACTCGCGGGTCCCGGAAGTCCAAATCCCGAATGAACACGTGATCCAACGGCATGGCGCGATCTCCCAAAAACAGCGAGGCCGACCAGTGGGGCGTGGCTCGATGCTCCGAATCGTGGAAAGGGATCGGAGTGAAGTCGTGGAGCAACCGGCTCACCAATCGCAACCGATCCCGGCGCCAGGTATTGAAATCTCCACAGACCACGGCGGGGCCTTTGTGCTTCAGGATGCGCTGGGAGATGCGTTTCATCTGATCCTTAAGCATGTACTTGAAGATGGGTTGGAAATTGAGGGCGTGCACGTTGACCACCAAAAGGGTTTGCTCGCCCAGGGCATACTCGGTGGCCAAGGCCATTTTAGGGGTGACGATCCAACCTTCCTTCCAACGGGACGGGATGGGGGTGATGCTGTGGGCGTGGGCTTCGGCCCGGGACAGGGTGGCGACGCCATTGAATTCTGCCACTTTGCCTAGGGCTCGAAAGCTGCGTGCGAAGTGGGCCGAGCCAGTGTGATCGGGCAGCATGGAGGGCTTGATCTCTTGCAGGCAAACCAGATCATTTTCGTCCAGGTGCCCTGCGAGCTCTTCCCTTGCGCCGGGCCGCTTGGCCAGATTCCAGCAAAGCATGCGAATGCCCTGTTCCGGATCCAAAGATGGAATTCCCCTGTGGGCGAGCACGCGGTGATCTTGGGCACGGATCTCCTTCAAACGCTGCTTGTAAGGGCGTGCGAGATCCGGTTTGTCATGGGAGAGATCGGCCATACTTGCGTCCATTGTCGCCTACTCTTGCCCGTGGCTCCAGTGCGGGGATCGAGACCGTGTCCCAGCACTGGAATCTTGAGAACCGACAAAGATCGGTTCCCGTTCCAAGCGTTTCGGCGCCGCTTTGTAGAGTGGAGCTGTGCTGTCCATCCTCTTTCTGATCCTGCACTGGTGCTTGGCGCTTTTTCTAACGGCTCGCTTGATGATCAAGCGCAAACCGGTGGGAGAGTCCTTGGCGTGGCTGTTCGTCATCTATGCCATGCCGATCTTGGGTGCGTTTTTGTACTACGCATTCGGGGAACATCGCCAGGGCGCCAAGCGTATCGAGCGCTTTCGCGAACGGGCCCAAGCCATGCAGCAATGGCAGGCAACTATCGATGGGGTCGACGGGGCAGAACTGGCCGCAAAGGGTGAGCTAGAGCGCAATCTGGCGCGCTTCGTCCAGGGTGCTTCCGGATTTCCAGCGGTTTCGATCGACGACTGGGAGTTGCTGCCCAGTTTCGACGAGGCCTTTGGTGAGCTTCTGCGATTGATCGAAAGTGCGCGCGAAACCTGTCACCTGGAGTTTTACATCTGGGAGACGGCCGGGCGCGTGACCGAGGTCCAGGCGGCATTGATCCGTGCACAAAAGCGAGGGGTCACCTGTCGCGTATTGGTCGATGCCCTGGGCAGCGGTGACTTTATTAACAGCCTGGAAAGGCGCGAGCTGGAAGCGGTTGGAATCCAGGTGGCGGTGTCCTTGCGCATGCGATTGCTGGGGGGGCGATGGGACCTGCGCAACCACCGCAAGATCGCGGTGATCGACGGCAAGTATGCGTTGGCAGGCAGTATGAATTTGGTGGACCCGGTCCTGTTCAAGTCGGATTCCAAGGTGGGGCAGTGGGTGGACGGAATGGTGCGTTTGGGCGGCCGCGGGGCGGCTTGTTTGGAGGGCGTGTTTCTCCAGGATTGGAGCGTGGAAAGTAAGCAACCGGTGGAACCCCGAGCCGTCACTCCCGAGGAACCCGGGGACAAGGACCCCATCCTCGCCCAGGTCTTCCCCTCCGGCCCAGAGCGCTATCCCGACGCCATCCATCAGGTGCTGATGACGTGCATTTATTCAGCCACGGAAGAGCTGATCCTGTCCACGCCATACTTCACCCCAGACGATGCGATCCATGAGGCCCTGATCGCCGCGGCCACCCGTGGCGTGGCTGTGCGCTTGGTCATTCCCGCTTCCAGCGACGTGCGCATCGCGGGCCTGGCTGGCGCGGCCCACTTCACTTCCCTGCTGGAAGCGGGAGTGGAAATTGGCCACTTCCACGGGGGGCTGCTGCACACAAAAAGCATCACGGTGGATGGAAGCCTTTCGATCTTTGGGACCGTCAACCTGGATATGCGTAGCCTGTGGCTCAACTCCGAGGTCACCCTGCTCGTATACGATGCAAAGTTCACCCGCGAGCTGCGGGCGGTGCAATTGGGCTATTGGGATCAATCCACGGCGCTCGATCTCGATTCCTGGCGCGCGCGCCCCCGGGGGCAAAAGATCCTCGAAGGCATTTGCCGCATGTTCGGTCCACTGCTCTAGCCTTGTTAGCTGTCATGGAAGTCATCATCACCAATTCGGGCGAAGAACTCAGCTGCATCGTTGCGGACGCCATATGCAAGGCCCTGGCCTCGCGCGCCGAACCCGCCCTGGGATTGGCCACGGGGTCGAGCCCATTGCCAGCTTATCGGGAGTTGATTCGCCGGCACAAGAACGAGGGTTTGAGTTTCGCCCACGCGTCGGCCTTCCTGTTGGATGAGTACCTGGGGCTTCCCGCAGGGCACGATCAGTTGTATCGCACCTTTCTCGAGCAAAACATGACCGGGCAAGTGGATCTGGACCCGGCCCGGCTCATGGGTCCTGATTCGAGCACGGGTGATGTGACGGCCGAGTGCGCGCGCTACGAAAAGGCGATCCAGGATGCGGGAGGGTTGGATTTGCTCTTGCTAGGGATCGGAACCGATGGGCACATCGCCTTCAATGAACCTTCCTCCTCCCTAGCTTCGCGCACTCGCATCAAGACCCTCACCCGGGCCACGCGCGAGGACAATGCGCGCTTCTTTGGGGGGGATCTCGGCGCCGTGCCCCAACATGTGCTTACCGTGGGTGTGGGGACGATTCTTGAGGCACGTCACCTGGTGCTTGTGGCGAACGGTCCTGCCAAAGCACACATCCTTGCTAGGGCCATCGAAGGCCCGATCACCGCCATGGTGCCCGCATCGGCCCTGCAGATGCACCCGCGCGTGACCGTGGTGAGTGACGCGGCCGCGGCGAGTGGGCTGCAATTGGCCGACTACTACAAAGAAACCTACGCGGCGAAACCACGCTGATTGCGGATTGAAGGGGAGGGGTTTATTTCGCTTCTTTCGAGGGCTCTGTTGGGGCCGCTTTCGGGGTTTGCAGCAGGGCCTCGGCCACCCGAATCGCTTCGCCCTTGGACATCTCCGTGTTCAGGAAACTGATCTCCGCCGCGATCAGTCCGCGGTGCGCCACGATCGTCGTGTTGTCCAAATCGACCCCTCCCACGGTGATCGTTTGCTTGATCCAGCGCCCTTCGATGGTCTTGGATTCCTTTGCTGTGATCTCTTCATTCCGGTGAATGACGATGGTGAGCGTATCCTTCATCTTCTCCGGCTTGGATTCGATGAGTTCCATCTCTAGCCGGAGGAAATGCTTGGTCTTGGGCACGGTGGGTAGGGCGAACAGTCCGGAGCTGATCATCGACCC
>JARGOW010000470.1:0-1673 GCA_029212955.1 Planctomycetota bacterium
GGCGCGGGGTGAAAGGTGGGGATCGCGTCGGGACCGTCGGTGGTGTAGACGCCGTCGAGCACCAGGGCGTGCCGCAATAATTTTGGATGGGAATATTGAGGGCGAGCGAAGAGCCAAAGCGCTGGGTGAAATTGATGGCGCCGGGGTGAGCCTTTGGGGGATGGCTGAGTGGTGGAGTCGTGGTGCGCGGGTCGAGGTGTCCGGCCAGGCGTGCGCGGCGCGCGTAGGAGGCAAAGACGGCACGCAGGGAGGCGCGGGCGACGTCGCGGGTGAGGGGCCCGGACCTATCCCAAGGTCTCGGGCTACCGTGCTATGGCCCTCTTCTCAAATCCTTGCACTATCGGGGCCTCCGAGTCCCCCATCCCCTCTCCTAGCGGGCCCCTCTTGCACTCAATGCCCTACAATCGACGGCATGCTCGCTCCTCAGCTCGCTGTTCCTTCCCGCTCCTCCCTCGAAACTGCCCCTTTGGACTTCCTATCCACAGGGTCACTCGATCTACTCCATCCAGACATTGCGCAGGTCTCGGGTAAACACGGTATCCGGTTCATCTTCATCCTCGTAACAACGCCCATGGTCGCGAAGGATCTCGGCCGCGATCAATTCATCCACAACCCGGTCGGTCACATCGGTGTAGGCACACACTTCCTCAACGCTCACCGATGGAAACGGCCACGTGTAGTATTGATCCGGTGCAAACGAAATTTCATCGCCGATGTTGTTCAGCATGTACCAGGAAATGAGCCCTGCAGAGGCCGGATTCCCCGCAAGTTCTCGCATCTTCAGGGCGGCAATATGGGTGAACGCCAACTGTTCTCGCTTTGTGTGATTCACAAGTGTGTAGCCAACGCCCATGTTCTGCTCCGGTTTGATCGTTGAGGTGGAAGGCCCAAGCATATCATCCCAGGAGCGCAAACATCCCACCCGATAACGCCGGACATGGACCCTGGAACTTTGCTGGTGGCTTCGATCCATTCCATGGCAACCGGGGAGGCTATGGACCAAGGGCTCAGTTTCGAGCCGCCCATGCTGGCGGCCCAAGCTCCCCGTCTCATCCATCCCCTAAAAGCAACTCCCGCAAGCCCGTCGGGTACAAGGGAGGTTGACCTCCTCCGCACGCCGAAGGGTCCACCCACTCCCCGCGCAGCTCGAGCCCGTTGCCTTCGACTCCTACGATGCTGGCCTGACCATAGAGTCCGCGGTTCGTAAATTCTGCCGACAGTACGAATACATGTTCGTGTTGCGGCTTGCCCCCATACTCGAAACGATTTTCAAGCACGCCCAGCAATCGCGCTCCAACGACACCTTCCCCCAATTCTTCGTTGATTTCTCTTTCGAGTGCCACGTCCGCTGATTCTCCAAACTCGATTCCTCCCCCGAACGGCCGAAAGAACTCCTCGCGGGTGAGAGGATCGATTCCGCGGAAGGCGAGAATCCGACCCTCGCTCCAAAACACACCGATCGCGATGGCTCTGATTTTGTTCATGACTCTTACCTCAGTGGTTCGGACCGGGCATCAACCTTATCCCCACCGGCACCTGGTGTCCGGACCCTGGCCGGGGCAAGCTGGAATTCAACCCAACAAACAAAGCACACCGCCAACCGGCGAACAGCCATCTACTAAGCGCTGTCCGTTGAACTTTGCGAAGCTGGACCGCAAGTCGGCGAAGTAGAT
>JARGOW010000470.1:1729-3387 GCA_029212955.1 Planctomycetota bacterium
GTCCCCGATCGCCCATCGTCTTAGCCAACCACATTCGTGGTGGTATAGCGCCAGCTTCCCAAGCTGAATGTCGAGGATTCGAGTCCCTTTGGCCGCACCACTTTTGGCTATTGGAAAGTGATGCTGGTCGCGGAGGTCAAGTTGGATACCGAGCCGGAGGTGGTGCGGTCGCGGTACCAAAGTTGGAAGTTCCAGGTTTGGCCGGGTTGGATGGCGGTGCTGCCGAGGGGTTGGGCTATGTCGCTCAGGTTGACTTGAAGTGCGATTCGCTCGAAGGGACCAGAATGGCGGATTTGATCGTGCCTGTTGAATCGCCCAACGCTTCCCCCGAGGCAAAGGGTGCCCAAGCTGCCCGCAAAGTTCGGAACACTCGCTTGGGTTTGGCTCGCCAGCACGATACCAAAGACATTCGCGGGCAGTCCTTCGGCGGCCAACCTCAGATCATTGTCGGCCACATGCACACTGCCAATGGCTTGCAATGTGGGGCTCTGTCCCACCGAGTTCTGGGCGGAGGGCCCGCAGTAACCCGCCCCGATCGGCTGGGGATCGGTCGGCGAAAGACGCGCCATGAACCAATAGGGGTGGGGCGAGGGCGAAGCGATTCCAGGCAAGATGTTCCCGATGATCACATTGCCATCGGCGGACATCGCCAAAGGCTGCAATCGCTCATTCGGAACAAAGGGCGTAGCGCCACGTGAGAATAGGTAATCTCTGAGATGAACCAGACCGGTGGCTTCCGACCAGTAGAAGGCCTGCGAAGGAGTGTTGTAGGGACCCACGCGATACTGGCCCACGCCGGACGTGCCCTCCCCATCGATTGCCGAAATAGTCCTTAGCTGGGCAGTCGGAATCCCGGTCGGCAACATCTCGTAGCCATGATTAGCATTCCACCTGAATGTGAACGATTCCCCCTGCCCCACGGACGCGCGACCGAACACCGTGGATCCGTCGGAGCTCACACGTTCGAGGAATGAGCGATCAAAACCGGCGGGCAATACATACGTGAGCCCCAGACCCGGCGTCCAGGTCGATCCCACAAAATTGATGCCGGGTACCTCATTGTAGCCGACCACAACCGGCGCTGAATCTGCGATGTCGAATACGCCCCCCGTGAACGTTGTCCCCGGCTCTCCGATGTACTGGGGAGTTGTGGGCGTGGTCCATACCGTGGGCTGATCGATGTTGATGTCGTAGCTATAGCCACCAATCATGCTTCCATTGTTCCCGATTGCGTTGGCCACGGAGAGGCCCAGGCCGGAGGCGTAACTGATCGGTTCCAAGTGAACCATGCCATTGACCGCATCCCATCGAAATGCCTCAGCCACGTGCAATGTGGAGTTGCAGGATCCAACAACGATCGAACCATCAGCGCTCACGGCATTAGCAAAGGATGTGGGGTTTGGATCTGGTAACCAGCCCAGCCGTTGATAGCCACCCGCCGCTGTCCACCGGAAGGCTTCTGAATCCGAGGTCCCCACCACGACGCTCCCATCCGCGCTGATATCGGCGGCTTTTACCGAATTGTCGGTGCCCGCCGGAGTGAACAATTGAAAAGTCGCTTGGCTGGCGCAGAGACCGGTGGAGCTGAGGCCTTGGACTGCAATGGCGGTGATGAGAAGTCTTTGAAAATGCATGCCCAATCTTACTCAATCCCCATC
>JARGOW010000470.1:3397-3698 GCA_029212955.1 Planctomycetota bacterium
GACCTTCCCCCGCGGCAGTTTCGTGGGAGTGGGGGGAAGCAAGAGGGGACGCGGGGGCTAGCATGCCGTTGATTGTAGGGCTTTGAGTGCATAATGGGCCCGCCCGAAACGAGGTGGGTGACTCGGAGGCCCCGAAACTGCAAGGATTTGGGGAGAACCCCATAGACCGTTAGTCCGAGACCTTGGCGAGGGCCGGGCTTTGGTGTTTGCGGGGGCGCGGTTGGTAGGTTGCGGAGGCGAAGCTAGGCCGTGTCGCCGTTGGCCTCCCACGGCAGGTCCGGCTCGGGCGGTGGACGTGGGG
>JARGOW010000471.1 GCA_029212955.1 Planctomycetota bacterium
CCATCTCCCTGGAACCCGTCGCGGAAGCGGGGATCCTGGCCGGTGTCGTGGGCAGTCAGTCGGGCACCTACACCGGGCAGCTGTTGATTTTTCTGCGCGACGATTCCGGGCGGTTGGTCGGGGTATTTCCTAGCACTTGGAAGACCGGGCCAGGGGGGCGGTCCGTGGCGCCTTTCACCTTCGAAGCGGCGCCCTTGGGTCCCCTGGAGTTGGACGTGGTTTCCCTGGGCAGCGAGGTGGCGTTCCGGGTGGAACCGGCGCACCTGGTCGCACCCAATGAACACGTGCAAGTCCTTTTGCGCGATGCGGAACCGGCCTGCGATTGGACCTTTGAAGTGTTCGATTCGGAATCCGGGGAGGCCCTGGAGGCGCTCGATGTGCGCTACGAAGTGCGGGGTGGAGCGGCACGGCGATTCCTGGGAGAGCGCAAGCAGGATGGCGATGACCAAGCCGTTTGGACTTGGACCCGAATCGCCGGGGAGATGCGCTGGAATCGATTCGAGGGGCCCGCGCCCTGGGTGCGGCTGGCCACGGATGCCCAATTCACCTGGAGCGTTCGCTCGCAGGGGTATGCGCCCCATGTGGGCGATCAGGCGGGGTTTGCCGTGCTTGAGGATGGCTCCCGGCACATTCGGGTCGGATTGAAACCCATGCCCCTTGAATCGGAGAAAACCGAGTAAGCTGAAACGCAACGGCTCCGGGAGCCTGTAGTCGGGTACCTACCCAGCCCCACGTTCCCAACCCAGGTGGATCACCATGAAACGAACTCTTCTGACCTTTGCGCCCGCGGCGCTGCTCACGGCGGTGGCCTTTTCGCAATCCCAAGAGCTGTACTCTATCGATCGTCCGGCAACGGCCAACCTAGCTTGGAGCTCCTCCTTAAAGCCCCTGCACGATTTGACAGGGGATGGCGTGGGCGATCTTTTGATCTCCGGAGTGACCCATGGGGGCGGACCGGTTGCCAGCGTGCACTCGGGCGCGGACGGGTCCTATCTGTTCTCGATTTCTGCCCCGATCCAGGCCCTGTTTTACGGGGATGGATTCGCATCGGTAAGCGATCACAACGGGGACGGGGTCGCGGACATCGCGGTCATCGGAAGTCGTTCGGGTGATAGTCACTCCTTCGAAGGTGAAATGCGCATTCACTCGGGGGCCGATGGATCGACCTTGCAGGTATTCCGCAATCCGGTGGGCTTGAACTTCCTGGCCCACTCCGAGTGGTCCGTGAAGGGAATGGGCGACATGGATGGCGACGGTTTCGACGATGTGCTTTGCCGGACCAACGGGGTCAACACGGGCGGAACCACCTACAGTTTGTTTTCCAGCGCAGACGGACATTTGATCTATCACACGGTGGCGGCCCCTTCGGGAAGCTATGTGGATGGGGTGGCTCGATTGGCGGACCACGATGGGGATGGACTGGGCGACTATGCCTTGACCCGGCGAGTCGGATCCAATCCCCCTTTTCTGACCGTGATTTCGGGCGCCACGGGCCAATTGATTTCCGAATTCGAGGTGCCGGAGCTTTCCGTTCTCACCAGCAATCGTGAACCGTTCGTCCCGGTACGCGAGAGCGCCGGAAAGGGGGCACGGCACGTGGCCTTTGGCGGAGTCTTCGAGGGCGCCATGGGGTTGGTCTCCACCGTGGATGGCCAGGTCGTGTGGTCTTCCAACTGCGATTTGAACACCGATGCTTGCTTCGGAAGTCGCATGATCGATGTGGGGGATGTGAACTCCGATGGCCATTCGGACCTCCTGGCACTGGAGGCGCGCTTCGGCGGTTCGGGTCCCCTGGCCTTGCAGGTCCTGGATGGCCGTGACGGCAACGTGCTTTCGGAGGAGGTCATCGACGGCGCGGTTGGTGGATACTCCAATAGCGATCGACTGCTGACCTTGCCCGGTGTGGACACGCTTGGCTTCCCCGCTTTCGCCCAGGTGAACGAAGCCGCAGGCCAGGTTTCCGTACGCCGGTTGATCCCCACGCTGGGTGAAGTTCAATGTACGGCCAAGCCCAACACCACCGGCTTGCCCGCCCTGCTATCGGCCCACGGTACCGCGAGTCAATCGGAAGGGCACTTTGAGTTGCGCCTGGAGCAGGCACCGTTCTCCGCCTTGGTCGTGCTGGTACACGGAAACCAAAGCATCCATGTGCCCTTTGGCGCAGGTGTGCTCTGCGTGGGCGGTGATTTCGCCCGGGTGGGATTTGGTGGGGTCGATGCCCTGGGCCAAGCCCAGTGGGATGTGGACCTGGCGCCGTATGCGCCCGCTTCCGAAGGATGGTCGTTCCAGGTGCTGTTCCGTGAGATCCACGGTCAGGGCATGAACGCTTCCTCTGCGGTGCGGATCAAGTTGCAGGACTGAACGGTTCGGAAGGGGCGCAACGGTTCCGCCTTCTACTCTACATTCTTAAACGCCCCTGCCCTCGGATTTGATCCAGGGGCAGGGGCGCCTTGATAGGGGACCGGATAGCAAGTCACCTAGCCAGCGGTGCGGGTCGCAGCCGTTTGCGGAACCGGATGTGGGCTTGGGTCCTGTGGTGCGGGGAACCTGGGACGAGGGGGCCCGTGGTTCGAGGGATCTCTGGTTCCACCCAACTCGGCTAGAAGCGCAGGCGGCGTTCGTGCAGGAATTCGTAGTAGGGCACCGCCGCGATGGCGACGGCTTCCAATTCCGCAGGGAGCTCGATCGCTTTGGGTTGGTAGGGGTGAAAGCCGGTGGAATGGACGACCGCGTCATACCAATGGCCGGCCCAAATGCCGTCGGTTTCGTGTATGCCGGGTTGCCAGGATAGCATGGACTCCTGGTAGGGGATTTGCAGGCTTTGGCAAAGGGCTTCGAGGGCCCCTCCGGGATTCTCGAGCACCTGGCGTGAGTCGATCACCGGCGGATTCCTATGGCCCTGCTCCTCTAGCCATTTGTAGAGCGCCACCTGTTGGGGCAAACCCAGGTCGGTGAGGGTGGCCTGTTCGCGCTTCCTGTTGTAGGACGCCAACATGGCGCGCGGTTCGCGGATCAGAAAGGCATGGGTCAGCGAACGCATCCATGCGCGCTCCACCTGGGGCAGCAGGTGGTGGGACATGTGCTTCTGGTAGAAGACGGTCTCCCCGCTGTCGATGGGGTCAGCTCGCGGGCGACTCGACGCCAGTCATCGGACTGACTGGCAAGGATTTCCTCCCGACCCGGATGATCCATTCCGGTTTCCCGCAGGTAGAAGGCATACAGGGGTTCGTCCACCACTAGGCTGTCGGTGCGGCTTCCGAAAGAACGCATGAGCGCCGTGGAAATGTTGCGCGGTCCCGACCACATGGCGATGCGCTTGGCGGTGGTCATTGGGCGGCTCCCGGGTTTTCGATCAGTACGGGTTCGGCCAGCAGGCGTTCCTTGTAGAGGTCTTGGAGCAAGGCGACCATGGGACCGGGATAGGGCCCCGCCAATTCACGTCCATCGATGCTGCCCACCGAGGCCAGGCCCGCGAAGGTGCCGGTGACGAAAGCCTCCTCGGCTCCATACACATCGGAGAGACTGAAGTTTTTTTCAAACACGGGGATACCCGCGTCCCGTGCGATTTCAATCACGATGCGCCGGGTGATGCCATCCAGGCAATAGTCACCGGTGGAGGTCCACACCTCGCCCCGTCGCACGATGAAAAAGTGGGTGGAGTTGCAGGTGGCCACAAAGCCCTGGGGGTCCAGCA